>WLGC01000014.1 GCA_009703465.1 Actinomycetota bacterium
ACCTTCTAAAGAGCAAAAGTTGATTACTGAATTAGAACAGCGAAACTGGCGACTGGTTTAATGTCACCGATAATTGTCGCTATTGATGGACCAGCCGGTTCTGGAAAATCATCGGTAAGTAAACAGGTTGCTAGGGAATTAAAATTTGGCTACCTAGATACCGGTGCTGCATATCGCGCGCTTGCCTGGGCTTGTCTAAACTTGCCAGATTTCACTGTGGCTAGTTTGGAGGCTCGAGATTTGGCCAAGGACTTCAACTATTCAATATCAACTGACCCAGATGATTTCTGGGTAAAGCTGGACTCCCGTGATCTCACTCAGGCAATTAGGGAAACTTCAGTTGCTGAGTTTGTAAGTCAGGTGGCTGGAATTCCTCGAGTAAGGGATTTTATGAAAGATTTGACTAGATCCATCATTTCTCAATCGGATCTAGCCGGATTGGTGGTTGAAGGTCGAGATATCACTACGGTGGTTGTGCCTTCGGCTCAAATAAGAATCCTCCTTACTGCCAGTGAAAGCGTTAGACTTGAAAGACGCACGGCGGAGCTTCCAAAGGGGAGCGTTTCCAGCGTTAGGCGTCAAGTAATAGATCGTGACGCCAGCGACTCAAAAGTCGTTGACTTTATGACACCTGCTGCAGGTGTCCAACTCGTGGATACATCTGATCTCAATTTCAACCAGTCGGTTTCGGCCGTTCTGACTTTGATTGAGAAGGGTCTGTCCTAAAGGACAAGAATGAACGAAGAAGAATTTCTAGCCGAGCCGGTTGCGCCTGAATTCATCGAACGGCTAAAGAACATGAGCACCGATGACGAAGAGTCACGTGCCAGAGTTCTGCGTTCCGGTCTGGATGAGTATGACCTTGAAGAGGATGACATTGAAGTTCTAGATTCAGACCTAGACCTTGAAGACGGACACTATTTTCTTCCAGCGCTTCCAGTGCTGGCAATCGTTGGCCGCCCGAATGTCGGCAAGTCAGCGCTAGTAAATCGAATCTTGGGACGAAGAGAAGCTGTTGTTGAAGACAAGCCAGGTGTTACTAGAGATCGAGTTTCTTATAAGGCTGAATGGAACGAGCGAAAGTTCACCCTAGTTGATACTGGTGGCTGGGAGCCGGATGCTAGGGGTATCGATAAGTCGGTAGCCATTCAAGCTGAAATTGCCGTTGAGCTAGCTGATGCAGTCCTATTTGTGGTTGATGCCATGGTTGGTGCAACTAGCACTGATGAGCGCGTGGTCAAGATGCTTCGCGCTTCCGGAAAACCGGTTATGTTAGTGGCCAACAAAATTGATGACGTGCGTCAAGAGCCAGAAGCTGCCAATCTTTGGTCGCTTGGTCTAGGTGAGCCATATCCGGTCTCCGCGGTACACGGTCGTGGAGTTGCTGATCTTCTTGATGCAACCATGAAGATTTTGCCAAAGATTTCAAATGTCGCAAAAGAAGAAATTGGTGGCCCAAGAAGGGTCGCACTTATCGGTCG
The DNA here is from genome assembly GCA_009703465.1 of Actinomycetota bacterium. GTDB lineage: Bacteria > Actinomycetota > Actinomycetes > Actinomycetales > Microbacteriaceae > Rhodoluna. The sequence continues at coordinate 1,482 of WLGC01000014.1, forward strand.
TCCCAATGTTGGAAAATCCTCATTGCTTAATCGAGCGGTTGGTTCTGAGAGAGCTGTGGTTAATGAACTTGCTGGAACTACCCGTGACCCAATTGACGAGCAGGTTGAACTAGGCGGCAAAGCTTGGCGCTTTGTCGATACTGCCGGAATTAGACGCAGAGTGCATCTTGCTCAGGGAGCTGATTTTTATGCTTCACTCAGAACTGCGGCGGCTCTGGAGCGCGCTGAGGTGGCTGTGGTGCTATTTGATGTGACTGCACCAATAAGCGAAGCGGATATAAGAATTGTTGATATGGCCCTTGAGTCAGGTCGAGCGCTAGTACTGGCCTTCAATAAATGGGATGAGCTTGAAGATGAGCGTAGGAAGTACTTAGAACGAGAGATTGAGCAAGATTTAGCCCATGTTGACTGGGCACCGAGAGTTAACATTTCCGCACTTACTGGTCGCCACATTGAGAAGTTGGTTCCTGCTTTGGAGGTGGCTCTTGACTCTTGGGATCTTCGAATACCAACTGGAAAATTGAATGCTTTCATTCAAGAGTTGGCTATGGAGACACCGCACCCGGTGCGCGGCGGCAAGCAACCTAGAATTCTTTTCGCAACTCAGGCAAGTAGCCGACCACCTAGATTTGTCTTGTTTACCACCGGCTTCCTAGATCCTGGCTACCGACGCTTTATTACTCGACGACTCAGGGAGACCTATGGTTTTGAAGGTAGCCCAATAGAAGTTGGTATGAGAGTAAGAGAGAAACGTAAGCGCTAAAGCGTAGGTTTACCCAGACTCTTGACGTAAAATCGGCAACATGGGGACCCAGCAGGAGTTGAGCTTGAAACAGCAGTTCATGACTCTGCCAAATATATTGAGCATGCTTCGGCTTGCTCTCGTTCCAGTATTTCTATTCTTGCTCCTCACCGAGCGCTACTTGCTGGCCATCATTGTGTTGGCAATTTCATCGCTGACTGATTATCTGGATGGATACTTTGCCCGAAGGTTTAATCAAGTAACCCGATTAGGTCAACTGCTAGATCCGGCCGCTGACAGGCTCTACATTTTTTCAACCCTGGTAGGCCTCAGCGTGACAGGAATAATTCCACTTTGGCTCGCACTAGTAATTATCGGCCGAGATGTCTTGCTTCTAATTGGCTATCCAATCTTGGCGACTATGGGATATGGACCGCTACCGGTCCACTATCTCGGTAAGGCCGGCACCTTTGCCTTGCTCTACGCTTTCCCGCTGCTCCTGATGGCATATATTTGGGAGTCCGCGACGTTTATTCTTGAACCTCTGGCTTGGGCATTTGCACTTTGGGGGGTCGGTTTGTATTGGTGGGCAGGCTATGTGTACCTGCGCCAAGTTTGGGTTCTTGCGAAAAAACGCTCTTAAAATACCCATTAGGCTATTTCCTTGAGGAGTGGCAGTGCAAATGGAACTATCAGAGCAAGGGTACGGGGACTCAGCCGATGAGGTCGAGTCCACGGCTGTTTTTGGCTCGGACCAATTTGCTGAATCAGGAACTGCCCTAAGCCCTGAAGAGCATCGCGCAATTGAATCCTTACCCTCGGGCTCAGCTTTGCTAATTGTTCAGCGCGGACCGAACGAGGGTTCTAGGTTTCTGCTAGATCAAGAAATCACTACCGTTGGACGTCACCCAAATGCCGATATCTTCTTGGACGATGTAACTGTTTCTCGTCGCCACGCTGAGTTCTACCGTCACGAAAAATCTTTTCAAGTAAAGGACCTTGCATCGCTGAACGGTACTTACTTTGATGGTGTTCGAATTGAAGCAGCATTGCTTGAGGATGGCTCTGAAGTTCAAATCGGAAAATTCAAACTGACTTTTTATGCCTCAAAGCTAGATTCAGCAGGTGAAAACTAATGGCTCAGTCAGCAAGAAATGATTCTGGAAAGCTTTCATCAGTTCGTTCAACCAAACTTTTCAATATCGGGCAAGTATTGAATACTCTGAGTTCAACTTTTCCTGACCTCACGCCATCAAAACTGAGATTCTTAGAAGAACAGGGGCTAGTCTCTCCGGCTAGAACTGAATCCGGATATCGAAAATTCACCGAACTACACATCGAGAGAATTCAGATAATTCTTGAACTTCAGCGTGATCAGTATTTACCTCTAAAGGTAATTAGAAGCTATTTAGCTGATTTAGATGAGGGCAAAAAACCAATGTTGCCTGGCGGCTCGGTTAATCCTCAGCACCTACGGCAGAGCAGAGATAAGCGCCTGTCACTGATCGAGTTAATTTCTGAGACTGCAATTACAAGTGCCCTAATTCAAGAGGCGCAAGAAGTTGCCCTACTGGGCCAAGAGCCATTTGACGCTTCAGATCTTGAAATTGCTAGAGCAATCGTTCACTTGCAACGATTTGGTATTCAACCGAGGCATTTAAGAGGTATTAAGGCTTCGGCCGAACGAGAAATCGGAATTATTGAAGGTGTTGTAGCTCCAGTACTAAGCAAAAATGACACTGCCAGCAGATCAAGAGCCGCTCACTACGCAGCAGAGATTGAAAATCAATTCTCAAACATCCGAGCTGAGTTAGTGCGATCGGTGATTGCTCGAATAGACGGCTAAAGCCTTTGATTTCGGGCTTTTTATGGTGCGACACGCCGAAGAATTAAATTAACCTCACTTGGGCAAGAAAACGGCAACAATTAAACCTGTACTTGAACGTTATGCAAACACCTAGGGAAGTGATTATGTCCACATCTGAAGACAACACTTCTGCTGCCTATTCCTCTGACATGCTATTTACCGATGGCCTGCCATCGATTGACCCAAAGGTTGGCTATCGAGGAACCTCGGCAGCAACTGCATGCGGCATCAGCTATCGCCAACTCGACTACTGGGATAGAACAGGTTTGGTTCAGCCAAGCGTCAGGGGAGCGGCCGGATCTGGTTCGCAGCGACTATACGCATTCCGCGACATTCTTGTTCTAAAACTTGTAAAGCGCCTTCTAGATACCGGAGTTTCACTGCAGCAAATTCGTATTGCTGTTGACCAACTTCGTGCAGCGGGCATCAATGATTTAGCGACCATTACTTTGATGTCAGATGGTTCACGTGTTTATCTGTGCACCACTCAGGATGAAGTTATGGATCTTCTAAGTCGCGGCCAAGGTGTGTTTGGCATTGCCGTTGGACGCGTACTGCGCGAAGTCGAGGCTTCACTAATAAACATCAAGGAAAACAACATCGACGATGTTGATGAACTTGCAGCAAGGCGACAGGTTCGTAAAGCAATCTAAAGCTTTTGGCTAGGCCTTGTCTTTATCTTGGTCGGAGTTTTTCTCCAATTCAATGAAGGCTAAAGCTTCAAGCTGCTCAATCGGAGTCAAAAACTTTGGATCAACTGGTCTACTCGGCTCAGTCGGTAGTTCAGAAATAATTGGTTCGGCATCAGCAAATTCCATTGGCTTCAGTGATTCCAACTCCAGCACCGCATCTAGGTTTTGACCTCGCATAATCTTGCTGATTCGAGCCATCTTTTTATCAGTCTTATTGCGACGCTTCTCATTTGGCAGAGCAAATGAAGCCAGAGCAGCCTCGAGGATTTCGTCAAAGATATTTGCCAATTCCCGGGCGTGATCTCCAGGCCAAGTGTGAATTGGTCGAGCCGCTCCTTGAGCTTGCTGCAGGGTTGCGCGCTCTTCAATTTTTACCGTCATCAGGTTTTCGCGAAACAACTCCTGAAGCTCTTGTGCTCGATACTCGTGCTCCTTGGACTGCGGCCTCATTCGATTTATGACTACCCCAAGAGCTTCTAGTCGAGGAGTCAGTCCTCTTCGAAGCTCCTCAATTGCGCGCATTGCGCGATCAGCTGCCACCACCGAGAAAATCGAAGGCTCAGAGACAATCAAGACTCGATCACTTGCCACCCAGGCGGTTCTAGTTAGCCCATTGATTGATGGCGGAGTATCAATAATCACCAAATCGTATTCTTTTTCAACTCGACTGAGGGCCTCTTCAAGCTTCCAAACATCCCTGATGGTTGGGTTTGGGGTGTCGAATTGCAAAGAGCGAGGGCTGCCAATCATTACATCGATGTGCCCTGACTTAACTTTCCCCCAGGTACTCGATACGATTGAACGGTGCACAACGTTGTGCTTGGGGTTTTGCAGGACATCGGCAACGGTCTCCCTAAATTCACCAAAGGCGCCTAATCCGGTTGACGCATCACACTGTGGATCTAGATCTACAACTAAAGTGCGAAAACCCCGTGCAAAAGCAGCCGAGGCTAGTCCCAGGGCAACAGTGGTTTTACCCACCCCACCCTTCAGGGAACTAACGCTCATCACATGCATCTCAATAGGCTACCTTTTTATCAAGGGCGCCATGTAGTCATGTTCGCCAATACGATGCTCGAGGGGCCAATGTTCAAGAAGATACTGGTAGCCAATCGTGGCGAAATCGCGGTCAGAGCCTTTAGGGCCGCCTATGAGCTGGGCGCTAAAACCGTAGCTGTTTTCCCTTATGAAGACCGAAACTCAACCCACCGACTAAAAGCAGATGAGTCATATCAAATTGGCTCTCCGGGACACCCGGTTCGCGCATACCTTGATGTTGCCGAAATAATTCGGGTAGCCCTTGAATCCGGTGCCGACGCTATTTATCCCGGCTACGGTTTTCTTTCTGAAAATCCCGATCTTGCTCAGGCGGCTGCGGCGAATGGAATAACCTTCATCGGACCAACCTCTGATGTTTTGGAAATGGCCGGTAATAAGGTAATCGCCAAAGAGGCGGCAATCCGAGCTGGAGTTCCAGTTCTAAAATCCTCGCCATCTTCGGCAAACGTGGATGAGCTAGTTAGTCAAGCGGCTGCCATCGGATTCCCAATTTTTGTTAAAGCAGTTGCTGGCGGCGGCGGCCGTGGAATGCGAAGAGTGGCAAAGCAGGAAGATCTTCTGGCTGCGCTGACCGAAGCTTCAAGAGAAGCTCAGAGCGCATTTGGCGATCCACGAGTATTTCTAGAACAAGCGGTGATTCGACCAAGGCACATAGAGGTTCAGATTCTGGCTGATACTTTTGGCAACGTGGTCCACCTTTTTGAGCGCGACTGTTCAATTCAGCGTAGGAATCAAAAAGTTGTTGAAATTGCTCCGGCACCGCTGATTGATGAAGATCTTCGTCAAATGCTTTATAGAGATGCCGTAGCCTTCGCCAGAGAAATCGGCTATCAAAATGCCGGAACGGTTGAGTTCCTTATTGACACCGTCGGAGACAATGCTGGCAAGCATGTCTTTATTGAGATGAACCCAAGGATTCAGGTAGAGCACACGGTAACTGAAGAAATTACCGATGTCGATCTGGTCCAATCGCAAATGCGAATTGCAGCCGGTGAATCTTTACCTGATCTGGGTCTAACTCAAGACAAAATTTCGATGCACGGGTTTGCCGTTCAATGTCGCATTACAACTGAAGATCCGGCGCAAAACTTTAGACCGGACACCGGAAAGATAACGACCTATCGCTCACCGGGTGGAGCAGGAATCCGCCTAGACGGTGGAACCATCACAACCGGTGCTGAAGTCAGTCCGCACTTTGATTCGATGTTGGTAAAACTCATAGCTACTGGTCGTGATTTTCCATCGGCTGTCACCAGGGCCAAACGTGCTCTGGCGGAATTCAGAATTCGCGGTGTATCTACAAACATTGCCTTTTTGCAGGGACTGCTTGCCGATCCGATCTTCGAATCTGGCGACCTGAGCACATCATTCATTGACGAACACCCTGAGTTATTCAAGGCACGCACCTCTCAGGATCGCGGAACCAAAATTCTTGCCTGGTTAGCTGATGTAACCGTTAATCAGCCAAATGGTCCACGCGCTTCGCATGTCACACCTGCAGTGAAGCTACCAAAAATTGATTTATCAATTCCTGCTCCTTCTGGCTCTCGTCAACGACTATTGGAGCTTGGACCGGAAGCTTTTTCTAAGGCGCTTCGTGCTCAGAAGTATGTTGCTATAACCGATAGCACATTTAGAGATGCGCACCAGTCATTACTGGCTACAAGAGTTCGCGGTCGTGACTTAGTTGCGGTTGCACCGTATGTTGCAAGGCTTACTCCAGAACTTCTCTCAGTTGAAGCCTGGGGAGGCGCAACCTACGACGTAGCTCTTAGGTTCTTGGGTGAAGATCCATGGCAACGTTTAGCTCAACTAAGAGAAGCGATGCCAAATCTGTGCATTCAGATGTTGCTTCGCGGCAGAAATACAGTTGGCTACACTCCTTATCCAGTTGAAGTCACCGATAGCTTTGTCGCTGAAGCTGCTGCCACTGGCGTAGACATATTCAGAATTTTTGATGCTCTTAATGACGTGGAGCAAATGAAGCCAGCAATCGAAGCGGTGTTGAAGACAAAAACTGCAATTGCTGAAGTTGGGCTTTGCTACACAGCAGATCTTCTGGATCCAAATGAAAAGCTTTATACCCTTGACTACTACTTGGAGATTGCCAAGAAAATTGTTGACGCCGGCGCACACATAATTGCTATCAAGGACATGGCCGGATTGCTTAGACCTGCGGCTGCGGCAAAACTAGTTTCGGCATTACGTGAAAAATTTGATTTACCGGTTCATCTGCATACTCATGACACCGCCGGGGGGCAATTGGCTACTCTGATGGCTGCGATCAACGCGGGTGTTGACGCAGTGGATGTGGCCTCGGCCCCGATGGCCGGCACAACCTCACAGCCATCAGCTTCAGCGCTGGTTGCGGCCCTAGCAAACACCGATCAGGATTGTGGTTTATCACTTTCGGCGGTTACTTCGCTTGAGCCTTATTGGGAAGCGCTAAGAAAGGTTTACGCACCATTCGAATCTGGATTGCCAGGTCCTACCGGGCGGGTCTACACTCATGAAATTCCGGGTGGTCAATTATCGAATCTTCGACAACAGGCAATTGCGCTGGGTATCGGTGATCAATTTGAAAAAATTGAGGACATGTACGCTGCGGCAAATCAAATTCTTGGTCGCCCAACAAAAGTCACACCGTCTTCAAAAGTTGTCGGCGATTTGGCACTGCATCTAGTTGCCGTTGGTGCAGATCCAGCAGACTTTGCCGAAAACCCTCAGAACTACGATGTCCCAGATTCGGTCATCGGGTTTATGTCTGGTGAGCTAGGGGAGCTTCCTGGAGGCTGGCCGGAGCCATTCAGGACAAAAGTGCTGGCTGGAAAAAATATAAAGTTTGGCATTACTCCGGTAAACGCAGAAGACCTAGAGAGTTTGCAGGGAAAAGATTCAGATCTTCGCCGAGCAACACTCAACCGCCTACTTTTCCCAGGCCCAACCGCTGATTTCCTAAAGTCACAAGAGAGCTTTGGAAATCTCGATCAAATCGACACTGTTGACTATCTGTACGGTCTAGAGCAGGGGGTAGAGCACGTGATTACCCTGTCAAAGGGTGTGCAACTCTTTGTGGGCTTGGAGGCTATTGGATCACCAGACGCTAAGGGCCTTCGTACCGTCATGGCAACGCTAAACGGTCAACTGAGACCGATAAACGTTCGTGATCGAAAGATTGCTATCGACACCGTTCAGGCCGAAAAGGCCGATCCGGCAAACCTTGGCCATGTTGCTGCCCCATTCTCTGGAGTGGTAACCCTTCAGACCGTAGAGGGGGCTCAGGTGGAAATTGGCCAGCCGGTAGCAACAATTGAGGCAATGAAGATGGAGGCCACCATAACTGCCTCCGCGGCCGGAATTGTCTCTCGCCTAGCGGTTTCCAAGACCCAGTCGGTTGAAGCCGGAGATCTAATCCTTAGTATCAAGCCGGCATAGGGCGTTTTGCATAGCTCCCACTGTGGGTAAACTTGGAAAGTTCGGTGGAGCGCAACCCCCGAAGAAAATTGCTAACTAGGAGTAAGTCGTGGCCAAAAAGGATAAAAACTCAAAAGCCGACAAAGTAGATTTTTTGTCTGATAATTCGGCCGATAAGTTTGATTCAGTCTCGTCTGCGCCTGAGAGTTCTGAGCTGGAAAATTCTGAGCGCAACTCCGATAACTCATTCTCCATGGCCGAGGTTGCAATCGAAGCTGGCTCGATAGATCTAACTCCTGGCACCTCTTCTATTCAAGTTGTCACCGAGGAATCACTGAGCCTGAGAGAGCAGGCTCCAGAGGTTCAAGAATTGCGTCGCTCGAACTACTCGAGAAGAGACAGTCTTCGTGGCGAGATCTTTGATCAGCCTGAACCAGCAGCAATGCTTACCGCCGATCGTCTTCTGGATGTAAGTCCAAGAAATAGACCAGCCCCAGATTCCGCACTTCGCCGAATTTTGTATTTTGCAACTTTGAAATTGGTCAACCTCGGCGACTCTTTGAAAGTAAGAGAACGCAAAGCTCTTGATGCTCGAATCGGTGCACCTGTAACCGGCGGCGCAAAGTTTGTTCCAGTACTTACTCGAAAAGGCGGTGTTGGTAAAACTACCATCACGACACTTTTGGGAATGGCAATGGCTATTTCACGCGAAGACCGTGTAATTGCAATTGATGCAAACCCGGACCGTGGAACTTTGGCAGAGCGAGTCAGTAAATCAACACGCTTTACGGTTCGAGATGTAGTTAATCGCGCTGCTGCAATTGATGGTTTTACAGATTTCTCAACCATGGTTTCTCGAGATGAAACCCGTCTAGATGTCTTAGCTTCTGATTCAGACCCAATGCTTTCTGAAGCATTCGACGAGGGTGACTACAACGTTGTTGCAGATATGACCGCTAGGTACTACTCAATCGTTCTTACCGACTGCGGAACTGGAATTGTTCACTCCGTAATGCGCCCAACTCTGCAGCGAGCATCAGGATTAGTAATTGTCTCCGGCGGTTCCGTTGATGAAGCAAGGCTTGCCTCGGAGACGCTTACCTGGCTAGAGGCAAACGGCTACGGAGACCTTGTCAGAAACTCTGTGGTTGCTCTAAATACCGCAACCCAGGCAACACGCTTAGTAAAGCTTGATGAAATAGAACAGCACTTCAAAACGCGTGTCCGTCACGTTGTTCGCGTGCCGTATGACCCAGCACTTGCCGCTGGATCAGTTATAAAGTTCAGTGACCTCAAGCCGGGAACTAGGCAAGCTGCTCGCGAGTTAGCAGCGCTCGTTGTCGACGGATTAAACAATCCGGTCTAGCTTCTAAAGTCAAACCAATATGCCAGTCAGGGAAATTCGTCTTTTTGGCGACCCAGTTCTAAAAACTGTTTCAGATCCAGTTATTGAA
>WLGC01000015.1 GCA_009703465.1 Actinomycetota bacterium
AGATTTTTGGGAACGAAAGTTTGATGTCTTAGTGTCAACAACCATCATCGAAACCGGAATTGATATTCCTAATGCGAACACCTTGATTGTTGATCGAGCAGAGAACTTTGGCTTGTCTCAGCTTCATCAAATTCGCGGACGCGTTGGCCGAAGTCGCGAGCGAGCTTATGCATATTTCTTCTTTGACCCTAGTAAGCCACTGACAGAAACCGCGCATGACCGCCTTGCCACCATTGCACAAAATAATGAGCTTGGTTCCGGTATGCAGGTAGCGATGAAAGACCTAGAGATCAGAGGGGCTGGAAATCTTTTGGGTGGTGAGCAGTCAGGACATATCGCCGGAGTTGGCTTTGATTTATATCTAAGAATGATTGGTGAGGCAGTTGCCGAGTTCCGCGGGGAGAAGCAGGAAGCTCCGGCTGAGCTAAAACTTGATTTACCGGTGGATGCGCACATTCCAAACACCTATGTTGACAGCGAGAGATTAAGACTCGAGGCTTACCATAAGCTCTCTGCAGCCAGCGGCGAAAAGGGCACCCGTGAGCAGCTCGATGCCATCCTGGCTGAACTTGAGGATCGATACGGCAGTGCGCCAACTCCGGTTCTGAACCTTATTGAGGTGACTCAACTTCGTCAGCAAGCAAACCGACTGGGGTTGAAAGATTTCAATGTCTTAGGTCTTCAGGTAAAACTTCAACCTGTGTCACTAACTGAGTCGCAGCAGGTTCGAATCGCAAGCCTTTATCCAGGCACTAAGTATCTGCAAAATGCTCAAACTCTTTTGATTAGTGCTCCTAGAGATGAAAACTTTGAACCTCTGAGGGACACGGCAATAATCCAATGGTCGCTAGCGCTATTCGCTAGAGTCTTTTCAAACATCGAAAGTAGTGCAAATGACCAAGCTTGATGAACTAATTGCAGTTGCGGCAAAACTTCGTGGTCCAGGCGGATGCCCTTGGGATGCCGAGCAGACTCATCAATCTTTGGTGAAGTATCTAATTGAGGAAGTTTACGAACTAGTCGATGCGATTGAATCGGGTAATCGCGATGAGGTTCTAGAAGAACTTGGTGATGTTTTGTACCACGTTGTTTTTCACAGCGATCTTGCTGAGCATGGATCTTTGGGCAAAAAGTTTGACATTCAAGATGTTGCAGAGGTAACAATCAATAAGATGGTCGGTCGCCACCCACACGTGTTTGGCAACGCAGAGGAACTTGAGAAGTACAAAGCCCAGACTGGTGACGATGTGATGGTGAACTGGGATGATCACAAAAAGCGTGAGAAGCCAGAGCGCTCATCGGTGTTGGATGGAATTCCTAGGCACCTGCCGGCGCTTGCTCTTGCTGACAAAGTGATGGGCAAAGCCGAAAAAATTGGACTACTCGACGCCGATGCACCTGGACCATTTAGTGTCACCAGCGAAGCTGAGCTTGGTGCAATCTTGCTGGCCATGGTTTCATCGGCAAGAGCTGCAGGTCTTGATGCAGAAAGTGCACTTCGCGGTGCGGTGACTCAGTTGCAGGTTGAAATCCGTGAGGTTGAACTTGCAGATGCTAGTGACGCAGGTGTCATCGCGCTTACCTCAGAATAAGCAGACCCCGCTATAAACTTGGGCCATGGCTAAAGACGTGCACCCACCCCGTGGCATGCGCGATTTCCTACCCCTAGAGCAACTTAAGCGTGATCAAGTTCTAGGCCGAATTCGATCGACCTACCGCTCTCACGGTTTTCAAGAAATCGAAACCCCGGCGCTCGAAGAACTAGAACGACTAACTTCTGGTCAAGGTGGCGACAATGAGAAGCTAGCCTTCCGCGTGATGAAGCGTGGTGAAGAGCTTGAGCGAGCGATCGAAGCCAACAGCGATGGCAATGCAGACACCCTTGCCGATCTCGGTTTGCGTTTTGATCTAACTGTTCCGCTAACTCGTTACTACGCAACCAATCGTTCGAAGCTACCTAAAGTCTTCAAGGCAATTCAGTCTGGTCCAGTTTGGCGGGCTGAGCGTCCGCAAAAGGGACGTTATCGTCAGTTCATTCAATGCGACATCGACATAATCGGTGAGTCAAGCGTTTTAGCGGAAATTGATTTACTGACATCCTCGCTTCACGCCTTAGAAGAAATTGGTTTGAACGACGCAACCATTCGAGTCAACCACCGCGTGCTTCTTTCAAACTTGCTTGACGACCTAGGCATACCTGATGAGGGTAAGCCAAGCGCCATGATAATTATCGACAAACTAGACAAAATTTTTGCCGAAGGAGTTGCCAAAGAACTTGGTGAGAAATTTGGCGCCAAGGTAGCAGCCTCAGCTGCGAGTTGGCTAGCGCTGATGGAATCAAAACTTGAAATTCCAGTTGAATTACAAGATCTTTTCAGGGCGGTTGAATCAAAGTTTGGAAAGGGGCGCTTGCGCTTTGACCCGACACTGGTTCGCGGTATGGGGTACTACACCGGAACAATTTTTGAGATCGAGCACCCGGGTTCAGGAACTTCTATTGGCGGGGGCGGTCGCTACGACGGCATGGTCGGACGCTGGATCGGTGAAGATGTTCCAGCTGTAGGGATTTCAATTGGATTTGAACGAGCCATTGAATTGGTCGGCGATAGTTTGACCCAACAGGTGCCTGGTTTGGTTTTAGTGCTTGAGAATGACAGTCCTGAAGTAATCGCTGCAGCCCTTAAGCTACAGCCTGCCCTATTCGAACACGGATATGCGGTTCGTCTTGAATTGCGCCCAAAAAAGCTCAATATTCTGCTGGATTCCTTGGCTGAACAAGGATTTACGCACTTTGCCTCAGTTGGCGAAGAAGCAGTAAACATGGACTCGCTAGTCATCAAGCCAATTGGCAACTGAGTAAACTTATAGGTAATACAACGACGTTTCGCGTCGTTCGGCGCGTTTTGAGAACAGCCCAAATAAGGAGACACCTTGTCAATCATTGAAGCCATTGGTGCTCGCGAGATTTTAGATTCACGCGGCAACCCAACCATCGAAGTCGAAGTACTTCTTGAGGATGACAGTTTTGGTAGAGCTGCAGTTCCATCAGGCGCATCAACCGGAGCATTTGAAGCTCACGAGAGTCGCGACGGTGACAAGAAGCGTTACCTTGGTAAAGGTGTTCAGAATGCAGTGAAGGCAGTTGTAGAAACTGTTGACGAAGCGCTGGTTGGTTTTGATGCACTGGATCAACGATTAGTTGATGCTGCACTTATTTCACTTGACGGTACCGCTACTAAATCAAACCTGGGTGCCAATGCAATTTTGGGTGTCTCTTTGGCAACTGCAAGAGCAGCAGCCGAGTACACCGGACAGCCGCTGTATCGATACCTTGGTGGACCAAATGCTCACACTCTTCCAGTTCCGCTGATGAACATTATTAATGGTGGAGCGCACGCTGACACCGGAGTTGACATTCAGGAGTTCATGATTGTGCCACTGGGTGCTGAATCATTTAGCGAAGCACTGCGCTGGGGAGTTGAGGTTTATCACGAACTCAAGGGACTACTTCAGGCCAAGGGCCTTGCCACCGGCTTAGGCGACGAGGGTGGTTTTGCACCTGAGCTTCCAAACAACCAAGCCGCACTCGAACTGATCGCAGAAGCGATTTCAAAAGCCGGATACAAACTTGGAACTGATATCGCACTGGCCTTAGATGTAGCGGCAACCGAGTTCTACTCGGAAGAAACCAAGAAGTACACCTTTGAGGGTAAAGAACTTTCTGGCGAGCAAATGATTAGCTACTTTGCCGACCTTTTGGCTAAGTTCCCGCTGGTCTCAATTGAAGACCCGCTAGCCGAGGATGACTGGCAGTCCTGGACCAAGATGACAGCAGAACTTGGGTCAAAAGTTCAGTTAGTCGGCGATGACCTGTATGTCACCAATCCGGTGCGACTGCAAAAAGGTATTGACGAAGCAGCCGGTAACGCAATTTTGGTAAAGGTAAACCAAATTGGAACCCTGACCGAAACCCTGGAGGCTGTTTCACTGGCACAGGCTAACGGCATGAAGGCCATCATCTCGCACCGCTCAGGCGAAACTGAAGACACCTTTATCTCTGATCTTGCTGTGGCTACCAACGCAGGTCAGATCAAGACCGGTGCACCGGCTCGCTCGGAGCGTGTTGCCAAGTACAACCAGTTGCTTCGCATTGAAGAGGAATTGAGTGATGCAGCTTTCTATGCTGGACGCTCGGCGTTTCCACGCTTCAAGGCTTAGTTTTCAGCCAAAATAAAGTTATGAAATCACCCCGCAAAGTTGCGCCTTCTCAAAACAAGGCCGCTCTGCGGGGTTTTCGTTTGAACTCATCGAGCGTCGCGCTTCTTTTACTTATTGTTTTTGGAGTCCTAACTCTCGCGCCCCGGGTTCAAACTTGGTTCAGTCAGCGACAGGCAATCTTCGAAGCACAAAATCAACTGGAACAAGCGAAAAAAGATGTTGCGGCCATGCAGATTGAACGAAAGCGCTGGGAGGACCCTGCCTACATACGCGCTCAGGCACGAGACCGGCTTTACTACGTTATGCCGGGCGAGGTTTCCTACCTTGTTATGGACGCCGAGGGGATAGATACCTCGGACATTTCGGGCACGGTTGGCGCAAAACTTTCCGCTGAGAAAAACAACGCACAAATTTCCGACAAAATTTATCAAACAAAAAACAATTGGATTGATGCGGTAGTTGAAACTGTGGTGCGCGCCGGTCTCGAGCAACCTGCGGAGCCAGTCTCAGTTGAACCTTCACCAAAGGCTACCGACTAATGGCACACTCTCCAGCAACCGCTGAAGACATTACTGAAGTTTCAAGGCAGCTTGGTAGGCCAGCCAGAGACATTGTCTCGATTGCTGCTAGATGCGTTTGCGGCAAGCCCACGGTTGTACACACGGCACCCAGACTTGAAGATGGCACCCCGTTTCCAACCACTTATTACCTAACCCATCGAGGCGCTACAGCTGCAGTTTCAACTCTCGAAGCAAGTGGAATCATGGCACAGCTGCAACAGAGGTTGGCAGATGAGCCAGAGTTGGCTTCTGCCTACCAAGCGGCCCACGAAGCGTTCATTCGAGATCGTGAGCTAACCGCAAAATCACTAGGGCTCGATGTTCCAGAGGTGAGTGGAATTTCTGCTGGTGGCATGCCCACGCGTGTGAAGTGCCTACATGCCTTAATTGGCCACGCCCTTGCTGCCGGTCCAGGGGTAAATCCAATCGGAGATATTGCACTAGCTGCCTGCACCTGGAGTCCAAACAAATGTACCTGCGAAAGTTTTTAGCTTTTGGGCTGAGTATTCTCAGCGTCCTAGCCTTTTCCTCACCGGCCAGTGCTGACTCAATTAGAGATCGGCAATATTGGATAAGCGACTATGGATTCAACAAAGTCTGGGAAGTTACTAAAGGTGCCGGAGTAAAAGTTGCAGTCATCGACACCGGAGTGGATGCTCAACACCCAGATCTTGAAACAGCCATGTTTGGCGGTACTGATGTTTCATCGATCGGAGATCCATCTGGCTATCTTCCGGTTGGCGAAGTAAGTCACCATGGAACCATGGTGGCAAGTTTGCTAGCTGGACGAGGTCATGGAGATGGCGAGGGAGTTATCGGTGTTGCCCCAGAAGCAGAACTACTGAGCGTGTCAATGGCATTTGGCGCTGAGACCCTAAACACCGATGACCAAGTTGCTGCCGGAATTAAATGGGCAGTTGATACTGGTGCAAAAGTTATCAACCTTTCGCTAACTCGAAACAGCAAAGACTGGCCATTGAGTTGGGATGAGGCATTTTTATACGCCTTTGAAAATGACGTGGTGGTTGTAGCCGCTGCTGGAAATCGCGCTGACGGAACTGAGCAAGTTGGAGCACCGGCAACAATTCCAGGCGTACTAGTGGTGGCCGGAGTAGATCGCGATGCTGTGGCTAGTACTGCAGCATCAACCGCAGGTCTGAGCATCTCAGTTGCCGCACCAGCTACAGATTTAGTAAGTGCATTTCCAGGTGGTGATTACAAAATTTGGAGTGGTAGCAGTGGCGCGGCACCAATAGTTTCTGGGCTAGTTGCCTTGGTTCGCGCAAAGTATCCTGAGCTGGATGCAAACAATGTCATCAACCGGATAATCGAAACTGCCACCCAGGTTGGTGATGATAATTACTCGCCGGATTACGGCTTCGGATTGATTGATCCGCAAAAAGCCCTGTCAGCCAAGGTTGCGTTGGTCAAAGAAAATCCACTTGGTTCCTTGAGCCAGTGGATTGAGCTCTATAGAAAAAGCCAAGCGCCTGAAGATGTGCCGTCAGGCACAATAAACACCCCGATTGACTCGGTTGAGCCTGTGGTTACTTCCGGTCCCGACTCGGGAAACCTGATTCTGGTGCTTGGTTATCTCGCCGTCGGGGCAGTGCTTTTGAGTTCGATGCTCCGGGGAAGTCGCCGGCGTGAATAGGGGCTACCTAGCCCTAAAATAGAGTAATGCCTTCAACTACAGCAGACTCAAAAGTGCCCAAAATCCTAATAATCGGCGGCGGTTACGCTGGTTTCTACACAGCTTTCAAACTCGAAAGAATCCTAAAAAACGGTGAGGCGGAAGTCACCATAGTTGACCCGCTACCGTACCTGACCTACCAGCCGTTTTTGCCAGAGGTCGTCGCCGGTTCTATCGAGGCTCGTCACGCGGTTACCTCTCTCAGAAGACATCTAAAGAAGACCCGCATCATTACCGGAAAAGCGCTTGATGTAGACCACAGTAAAAAAATTGCCAAAATCGGCATTAAGGGTTCGGAACCTTTTGAACTGTCCTACGACCAAATTGTGATGACCGCCGGAGCGGTTTCAAGAACTTTCCCAATTCCTGGTGTTGCAGAGCATGCGATTGGTCTCAAGACAATTGAAGAGGCAATCGAGATTCGAAACCGAATCATGACAAATCTTGATAAGGCCACAAACCTTCCAGCCGGTCCAGCGAGAGAGCGACTCTTGACCTTCGTCGTTGTTGGCGGAGGGTTTGCAGGAATTGAAACCTATGCAGAAATGCGCTCATTGGTAAGTTACCTCTTGCGCTACTACCCAAACATTAGTTTTGAAGACACTCACTTCCACCTAATTGAAGCGATGGGCCGCATTATGCCTGAGGTATCTCAAGCAACCAGCGAATGGGTTATTGAAAATCTAGACAAGCGCGGAGCACAGATTCACCTAAACACCCAGCTGCTATCAGCTGTTGGTGGCAAGGTTGAACTTTCAACCGGTGAAAGTTTTGAATCAGATGTAATCGTTTGGACAGCCGGAGTTATGGCGCACCCATTTGTTAGGAACACGGATCTTCCACTGGATGATCGCGGTCGAATCACTGCGTTGGCTAGCTTGCAGGTAGTGGACGGCGAGAAGCTAATTGTTGACGCCTGGACCGCTGGCGATGGATCGGCAGTACCTGATCTTTCTGGTGGTGGCGTTGGTGGCTACTGTGTACCAAATGCCCAGCACGCGGTTCGTCAGGCAAAGCTGCTGGCAAAAAACATCGCTGCATCTATTCGCAATCAGCCAGTGAAGGATTACTTCCACAAGAACATGGGTGCAGTTGCTGGCCTTGGAATTGGAGTCGGAGTATTCCAGTTCCGGAATATTGCTATCACCGGAATCATTGCTTGGTTTATGCACCGTGGTTACCACGGTCTGGCCATGCCAATGTGGGAGCGAAAGCTACGAGTGTTCTCTGGTTGGATTTGGAATTTCATCCTTCGTCGCGACATCGTGGCAATTTCAGCCACCAAGGAACCTCGATTAGCCTTCGAGACCTTTGCGTCTCGTCCAAAGTAACAACCGAAGCAGTTTCCCGCGTAAGCGGTGTGCAGCGAGTAGGGAAGTGCTAGAGAGAAACCTTTCTAACCCAGCCGCTTAGCACTTGCCCCTGTATTCCAATGGCAGAGAAAGGCGACTTAAAATCGCTACAGTGTGGGTTCGAGTCCCACCAGGGGCACCAAACTAGAAACTAACCCGCTAAAGCTATTTAATTTGGCTTAGGAATTGTGGCGTTAAAATCACCTAACAGAAATGCAGCGAGCTGACTGCTGGCTTGCGAGTCTCCAGAGTGCTGACTTAGGAACGATGAGCTACCATCGCGGCCACAAATAGCTTTGATTTCACTTTGGCCACCTGGGTGACGGCTTACAAAACTCGTCAGGTCATAGACCTTACCCCTAACGATGCTCCAACAATCATTTGCCGAATCATGTTTGGCAACCTCGGCGGCTGTGAGCTGCACGGTCGATGGCGTGACAGGTGCTTTCGATGGGGCCGGCGTCTTTGAAGCACTCGGCTTAGCCGTTGCAGTTGGAGTTGCTGTTGGATCTTCCGGATTTACCGGAACTACTGGAACAGCAATTGGAGAATCCGTGGCGATTGGGGTGGGCTGATCAATCGGTGCTGAAATGTTCGTTTCAGCAATTCGATTCTCCCAAGTTTTTTGGGCTCCGCTGTGGCCGACTAAAAAAGACAGAACGGTAACACCGATAGCGGCAACTACGACAAAAATCGCACTGATGAGCTGCACTTGTTTTGGGCGATTAGTTTTCCAAATCACAAACCAACCGAGGGCAGCTGCGAACAGACCCGCGGATGCCGGAAACAACACATCGCCCAAGGAGGCATGCTCGCCTGGGTAACCGACACGCATGGCTAGTTGCTCACCAGATTCGGTAGCGACAAACGCCAAAACCACTGCAAAACCTAAAAAGCCCAAGACCAGCGGCAAGAAGGACTTTCGGAACCTAGGCACCAGGACTAGAAAGGCCAACCCCAAAGCCGATAGCGGAATCAATACCGCGGCAAAGTGCACCGCAAGTGGGTGAATAGGTAGGCCGCCAAGGGTGTCAAATATTGATGCCGAAATTACAGGGTTCATGTTTTCCAGACTAGGCCCCTATTTGGAACTTTCTATTAGTTTTCAGGCTCTGCTCAGTAAACTCCCAGTGATTTACCCATACCATTTAGGAATGGACATTTTCTTTATAGTCATCATCGCTCTGGTTGTAATTATCGGAGTATTTCTCTGGGCGACATACAACGGCCTGGTAACTCTCAATGTTCGCGTTGACGAGGCCTGGAGCGACATTACAGTTCAG
This sequence comes from Actinomycetota bacterium, assembly GCA_009703465.1. Taxonomy (GTDB): domain Bacteria; phylum Actinomycetota; class Actinomycetes; order Actinomycetales; family Microbacteriaceae; genus Rhodoluna. Next base: position 9,107 of record WLGC01000015.1, read on the forward strand.
CTCAAGCGCCGTGCCGATTTGATCCCAAACCTGATCGAAGCCGTCAAGGGCTACGCCGCTCATGAAAAAGAAGTCTTCGAGAACGTGACTAAGGCAAGAGCCGCCACGGTCTCACCAGATGTCTTGGCACATCCAGCGCAGGCTGCTGCAGCTGAAGAGGGTTTTGGCGCAGCTCTAAAAAGTTTGTTTGCCGTTGCTGAGGCTTACCCTCAGCTTCAAGCCAGTGCAAACTTTTTAGGTCTACAGCAGGAACTAACTGACACCGAAGATAAGATCATGGCTTCGAGACGTTTTTATAATGGCGGCGTTAGAGAACTCAACACCAAGATTTTGCAATTCCCGCAAACACTTTTCGTGCGCGGACTTGGATTCAAGGAGCGCGAATTCTTCGAGGTATCAGATTTGGCTGCTATTTCTGAACCACCATCAGTCAAGTTCTAATCAGCAACAGAAGCTAGATGTATTCAGCTATCGCTAAAAATAAGCGAAACACATTCTTTATTGTGTTTGGTTTTGTTGCTCTGCTTGGCGGTTTAGCCATTTGGTGGGGTCAGGTTAGCGGTAATGGTTCTAGTGCGCTTTTTATCTTGGGCTTTGTTGGTCTCTACGCGCTATTTCAATATTTTGTTGCCAGCTCAATAGCTATAGCAATGTCCGGTGCTGTACCGATAGAAAAATCAGACAACCCTCGCCTCTGGCGAATCGTTGAGAACTTAGCAATTACCGAAGGCATGCCGATGCCAAAGGTTTATGTAATTCCGGATGAAGCACCGAATGCTTTTGCCACCGGAAGAGACCCCAAACACTCCGTGGTGGCAGCAACTACTGGTTTGCTGGCAATTATGGACGATAAAGAACTTGAAGGTGTCATGGCACACGAGCTCGGTCACGTAAAGAACTATGACATCAGAGTTTCCACCATTGTTTTTGGCTTGGTTAGTGCTGTTGGTCTATTGGCTGATTTTGCAATTCGGATGGCATTTTTCTCAGGCGGTGGACGCCGCGATTCAAATGACAACGGGCTAGGTATTGCTTTGATTCTTATCGGTGTTGTGGCCAGTATTATCGCCTGGCTAATCGGCCCAATAGTTTCGGCTGCCGTGTCTAGACAGCGTGAGTACCTAGCCGATGCCACCGGGGCAAAAACCACTCGCTATCCAGAGGGGTTAGCCTCGGCTTTGCAAAAACTTGGTGAATACGGCCGCCCGATGAGGCGCTCTAGCTCTTCGATGGCTCACATGTACATCAACGATCCGGTCAAGCCAGGCCTAACGGAGCGCCTTTTTTCAACCCACCCGCCAATTCCAGAGCGAATTGCAAGACTTCGTCAGATTGGTTCGAAGTTCTAACAAACTAGACTTGTCGCTAGTACAAATTTCTAGCGAGGTCATACATGTCAAACAAAGTAATTGCGCCAACTCTTGCCGAGTTTGAGCTCGCTCATGAAAATGTCCTAAGCGTTGCCATTAAGACCCCACTCTTGAAAAGTAACTTTCTATCCCGATACACCGGGCAAGAGG
>WLGC01000016.1 GCA_009703465.1 Actinomycetota bacterium
GATGTAATCGAGTGACCACGGGTTGATGTGATGCGCTCCTGAAGAAGACCCATCTCATCAGCCAAGTTTGGCTGGTAACCCACAGCAGAAGGCATACGGCCTAGAAGTGTTGAAACCTCTGAACCGGCCTGAGTAAAGCGGAAGATGTTGTCGATAAACAACAACACGTCCTGCTTCTGCACATCACGGAAGTACTCCGCCATGGTCAACGCTGAAAGCGCAACACGAAGACGCGTGCCAGGTGGCTCATCCATTTGACCAAAGACCAGTGCGGTCTTGTCGATAACACCAGACTCGGTCATTTCCTCGATGAGGTCGTTACCTTCACGGGTACGCTCACCAACACCAGCAAACACCGATACACCGTCGTGGTTTTCTGCCACACGGTAAATCATCTCTTGAATCAAAACGGTCTTACCAACACCGGCACCACCGAAGAGACCAATTTTTCCACCCTGTACGTAAGGGGTCAAAAGGTCGATGACCTTAATTCCGGTCTCGAACATTGTGGTCTTTGACTCAAGCTGATCGAAGGCAGGTGGCTGGCGGTGGATTGACCAACGCTCCTTGACGTCAATTTTTTCGCCTGGCTTGGCATTTAGAACATCACCGGTCACGTTGAATACGTGACCCTTGGTGACATCGCCAACCGGCACGGAGATTGGTGAGCCAGTGTCAGCTACTTCAGCACCGCGAACCAAACCATCGGTTGGCTTTAGGGCGATAGCGCGCACCAGATCATCTCCGAGGTGCTGGGCAACCTCGAGGGTAAGAATGGTCTTCTCGCCGGCTACATCAAGCTCGGTGGTCAGAGCGTTGTAGATAGCTGGAATTGAATCGTGTGGGAACTCGATGTCAACAACTGGTCCAGTAACGCGTGCGATGCGTCCCACTCCAGCCTTGTTCTTGGTCTCGGCCATTTCTCTTTCTTTCTCTTAGTCCTCTTTGCCAGTGGAAGACAGTGCGTCTGCTCCACCAACAATTTCGGAAATCTGTTGCGTAATTTCTGACTGACGTGCAGCGTTTGACAGTCTGGTGTAGTTCTTGATCAGCTTGTCGGCGTTATCGGTTGCCGATTTCATAGCCTTCTGACGGGCCGCGTGCTCTGATGCGGCTGACTGGAGCATTGCATTGTAAATACGGCTTTCGATGTATACCGGTAGAAGTGCATCTAGCACCTTGTTTACATCTGGTTCAAATTCATAGAGCGGGAAAACATCGTTAGCAGCCGGAGCTTCAATTCCCTCAACAATTTCAAGTGGAAGAAGTCTTACTACCTCGGGGGCCTGCACAATCATTGAGATAAAGCGGTTCGAAACTAGGTGAATTTCATCCACTCCACCGTCTTTGTAATCGGTGTTGAAAGCCTCGACCACAGCATCAGCAATTTCTTTTGCTGTCTCGAACTGAGGAAGGTCTGTGCCACCAATCCAACTGCGAACAAAGGCACGACGACGGAAACCGAAGTTAGCAACTGACTTACGACCAACCAGGTAGTAGACAATTTCTTTGCCCTGCTCGGTCAATAGGTTGGTTAGCTGCTCTGCTTCTTTGAGAACGTTTGAAGAGAAAGCACCGGCCAAACCACGATCTGAAGTGAAGATCACAACTGCAGCGCGCTCAATTTTGTCCGGCTCAGTGGTCAGTGGGTGATCAACATTTGAGAAGGTGGCAACTGCAGATACCGCGCGGGTCACCGCACGAGCATAAGGAGCCGATGCAGCAACTCGCTGCTGCGCCTTGTTAATGCGTGAAGCAGAGATCAACTCCATGGCGCGGGTAATCTTCTTGGTGGTCTGAGCAGATTTAATTTTCTGTCGGTAGACGCGAAGTTGTGCACCCATGTTCTCTCCTCTCTCCTAGTTCTTCTAAATCAGTAAGTAGAAAAACTACTTCTTTTTCTGCTTTACGATTTTTTCCTGGTTTACGTCTTCTTCTTCGAGCACCTCAGTGGTGTTTGAAGAAAGCGGCGCTCCAGCCTTAGTAGCAAAGCTCTTCTTGAACTTGGTTACTTCTTTCTCAAGTTCAGCAACAGTGTCATCCTCAAGCTTGTTGGTCTCGCGGATGGTGGTCAAGATAGTGGTGTTACGACGTAGGTGCTCAAGCAACTCAGCTTCGAATCGCAAGATGTCCTCTACTGGAACTTCATCTAGCTTTCCAGAGGTACCAGCCCAAACAGAAACAGTCTGCTCTTCAACTGGGAACGGTGAGTACTGAGGCTGCTTTAGAAGCTCCATCAAACGAGCTCCGCGAGCTAGCTGCTGACGTGATGCAGCATCTAGGTCAGAGGCAAACATGGCGAATGCTTCAAGTGCACGGTACTGAGCAAGCTCGAGCTTCAGAGTTCCAGAAACCTTCTTGATTCCCTTTACCTGAGCTGCACCACCAACACGAGAAACAGAAATACCAACATCGATAGCTGGTCGCTGGTTAGCGTTGAACAAGTCAGACTGCAAGAAGATCTGTCCATCGGTGATTGAAATCACGTTGGTTGGGATGTAAGCAGAGACGTCGTTGGCCTTAGTTTCAATGATTGGTAGACCTGTCATTGAACCGCCACCGAGCTCGTCGTTCAACTTTGCACAACGCTCAAGCAAACGAGAGTGTAGGTAGAAAACGTCACCTGGGTATGCCTCGCGGCCTGGTGGACGACGAAGAAGAAGAGAAACCGCACGGTAAGCCTCGGCCTGCTTTGATAGGTCATCAAAAACAATTAGCACGTGCTTGCCGCCGTACATCCAGTGCTGACCAATTGCAGAACCGGTGTAAGGAGCTAGGTACTTGAAACCAGCAGGGTCTGAAGCTGGGGATGCAACGATGGTGGTGTAAGCCATGGCGCCGGCTTCTTCCAAAGCGCCGCGAACTCCGGCGATGGTTGAACCCTTCTGTCCGATAGCAACGTAGATGCAGCGAACCTGCTTCTTCACATCGCCTGATTCCCAGTTAGCTTTCTGGTTAATGATGGTGTCAATTGCAATTGCAGTCTTACCGGTTTGGCGGTCACCGATGATCAACTGACGCTGACCACGGCCAACAGGAATCATCGCGTCAATAGCCTTAATTCCGGTCTGCAGTGGCTCTTCAACTGACTTACGTGCCATAACACCAGGAGCCTGAAGCTCTAGGGCACGGCGAGCATCAGCTTTGATCTCACCCTGGCCATCGATTGGGTTTCCAAGTGGGTCAACTACGCGTCCTAGGAACGCATCACCTACTGGAACAGAAAGAACTTCACCGGTGCGGTGAACTTCCATTCCCTCGACGATGCCCTCAAAGTTTCCGAGTACCACTGTTCCAATTTCGCGCTCATCAAGGTTTAGAGCAAGACCCAGGGTGCCGTCGGCAAATTTCAATAGCTCATTGGCCATCGCACTTGGTAGGCCCTCAACGTGAGCGATACCGTCACCGGCATCGATTACGTGGCCTACCTCTGAGCGAGAAGCTTTCGCTGGCTCATAAGACTTTACGAAGTCCTTTAGGGCATCGCGAATCTCATTCGGGCTGATTTTTAGATCTGCCATCTCTTATCCTTTGCTTCTGGGGCGAACCCCGGTTGGTCTCAGTCTTTGAATTACAGACTGAAATTCTTGAATACTTCTTTTATGCCAGTTGCAATCTTGCGTTTATTAGACGAGAAGCAAGGCTTCCGTCCAGAATCTCCCCAGCAACTTGAACCTTGATACCACCGAGGATGGCTGGGTCTACCTCGACGTTAATCTTCAAACTCTGACCGTAAGTCTTAGACAGAGTTGCCTCAAGCTTGGACATTTGACTGTCCGAGATTGGTGCGGCGACTGTGACAGTTGCCACCAGTCTCTCGGCAAAGGCCGAAACTTGCTTACCAAACTGCTCTAGAACCAAAGCGACTCTGCGGTTTCTAGCACCGGTAACTGAGCGACGAATAAGCACCGCGGCTTCTGAGCTGATTTTTCCCTTGGTCAAGGTTTCAATCAGCTCAAGTTTTGCCTCATCAGTTGCTAGACGATCACCAAGGGCGAACTGCAAATCTTGATCTGAGTCAACTGCCTGCTTGAAGGCAAACAGTTGGCTTTCAACATCAGCAAGTGCCTTTGAGTCTGAGGCGATTGAGGCAACTGCAAAAACTGCAAGCTCCTCAAATGCTCGAACCAGATCTTGGCCTGATGACCAGCGAAGTCCAACCAAAACAGTCGCAAACCCAAGCGCTCCATCAGAAATGTTTTTACCGAAAACGGCAGTCAACGCACCTGATTTTGCTTTCACCTCGGCGGAAGGGTCCGAGAGGATGCTGCGCAGTTGAGTTGAAGATGCAACGGCAGCGCCGATTGCAAAAATCTCTTCTGCGAATTTGAGGTCCGCCTTAGCAAGCAGGGGTGCAATTGCAACCTTTGCTGCGGCGAGGGACTGTCTGGTTGAGCTGGCCATTAGTTCTTTTTGCCTGCCTTATCGCTTGACTCAAGATCAGCTAGGAATTGATCCACAACTGAACTAGCAACCTTGTCATTTTGCAAACTTGCGCCAACAACGCTTGATGCTAACTCGATTGCCAGCGAGCCAACCTCGGCGCGAAGAGAAATGAGTGCAGCCTGGCGCTCAGCTTCAATTTGCGACTTGGCGCTTGCTGTTAGACGTGCAGCCTCGATAGATGCCTGCTCCTTGAGCTCTGCCAAAATCACAGCGCCCTCGGCTCTAGCCTCTTCACGAATCTGAGATGCTTCAGCACGTGCGGCAGCTTGCTCGGCTTCGATGTTTGCAGTTTTTGAAGCTGCCTCAGCCTGAGCTTTTTCAGCTGCAGCTAGGCGACCTTCAATCGCCTCGGTGCGTGCGTCAAGAGTTTTCTTAAAGTTAGGTAGCACCTTGAACCAGAAGAAAACCAGCATTATGGCAAATACAACCGAAGACCAAAGAATGTCGTAGCTGGCTGGCAGAAGCGGGTTAGGTAATTCCCCACCCTCTGCTGCAGCAGCGAGAACTCTTGAAATCATGGCTTAAATTCCTGACTGACTAGGCGAAGATGAATGGGGTTGCAAGACCGATAAGCGCAAGAGCTTCGGTGAATGCAATTCCAAGCCACATTGTGACCTGTAGTTTTGCTGCCAGCTCAGGCTGACGCGCGATTGACTCGATGGTCTTAGAAACAACTAGACCCACACCGATTCCTGGACCAATTGCTGCTAGGCCATAGCCAACAACGGCTATGTTTCCGCTTAGTTCTGCGACTGTGGTTACGTCCACTTTGTATTTCCCTTCCGTGGTTTAGAACTGACTTTTGTCAGCCCTTAGTGCTCATCTGACATGGCCAACTGAATGTAGACCGTAGTTAGAAGAGTAAAAACATATGCCTGTAGGAACGACACCAAAATCTCAAAGAGAGTGAAGGCAAACCCGAAGACAAAGGTGCCTGCTCCAAACAGCTTAAATAAGCCCTCTGCTTCAAAAAAGAAGAAGTTCGTTGCCGAGAAACAAAGAACTAGGAGTAAGTGTCCGGCGATCATATTCATGGTCAGACGAAGAGCAAGTGTGACAGGGCGAAGAATGAAGGTGGACAGGAACTCAATTGGAGTTACTAAGACATAAAAAGCTTTTGGAACACCAGCTGGAAACAGTGCGTTGCTAAAGAAGCGCAAGCCATGCTTTCTCATTCCGGCGTAGATGAAAACTACATAGGCCGCTGCAGCCATGACAATCGGTAGTCCAATTAGTGAGCTTCCAGAAATATTGAGTCCAGGGATGATACCCGTGATGTTCATGCCCAGGGTGACGAAGAATATTGTTGTCAGCAGTGGAAGGAATCTGTCACCGTCTTTTTCACCAAGCTGGTCGTGGGCAATACTCTTGCGCACAAAATTGAGCGAGATCTCGCCCATGAGTTGGAACTTACCTGGAACAAAAGATGCAGTTTTATTTGCCTGCTGAAACTTTCTGGTCCAAAGCGAGAAAAGAATAACCAGCAGAGTTAGCACCAAAAGACGAATCAGCATGATTCGGTTTAAAGCAAATGGGGTTCCCTCAAAAGCCACAATCTCTGGATAGAACTCCATGATTGACGGAGCGCTAAATCCACCATCCTCTGAGGTGGCAGTTGCTACGTATAGCAAACTCTGTGCGTAGTTGAACAGCGTTGGCTCCTGTTTCGGGGCAAGGTCGTTTACAACCTGGCGGCGATTTACAACGGGATAAGAACTAGGTTTTCCTAGTTCTTGGCACAATCCTAACAGGAGGTTTTAGTCGCCAATTACCGGAATTCGTGCCTTCAGAACCACAACGGTGTCAACCGCAAGAGTGCCAAAGATGGCGGCGACCAGGGTGAAGAATAAAACCGGTCCATTGATGAAAGTGGCTTCAGTTAGGGCGGCGATCACAAATGAAAAACCAATAATTTTTACTAGCCAACCACCAAGTACCAGGCCAAAAAATCCGCCCAGTGGGAGCTTGCTGCCAAACCAAACACTCAGTGCGGTTAGGGTCCCAAAAACGGCAGTCAGGCTAGCCCCAATCAAGGCGCTGACCAGACCATTTGTGCCGGCAACAAAAAAACCTATTAATCCACCGAGTAGGGCAATTCCTCCGCTTAGGGCAATGCCCAAAATAACTACTCTGCGAAACATGTCATTTGACGCTTTAGACAACTGGTTCCTTTCGGTTTGATTTTCCGTTGGCTCGAAGTCTGCGCTTTAGCGAAGGCCAAAGGGTGAATAACAGACAACCGGCTAATCCTAAACTCGCGAAAAGAGAAACAAAGCCGATTTCAAAAAAGAAGAAGGCTAAACAGGTTAGCGAAATCAGGGCTGTCCAGAGATAAAACACAACAACAGAGCCAAGGTGGCTATGACCAAAATCTTGAAGCCGGTGGTGCAGGTGATCTCGATCTGCGGCAAACGGTGACTTACCTGCTCTTAGTCTTCTGATTACGGCCAGCGCAAAATCCAAGAGTGGTAGCACCAGAATTGCCAGTGGCAAAATCAATGGAATAAAGGCCGGAATGATCTCGCCGCGACTAATCGAGTAAGGGTCAATTTGCCCTGTCACAGTGAGTGCTGATGTGGCCATTAGAAGACCTAGGAGCATGGCACCGGAATCACCCATGAAGATTTTGGCTCGGTGCCAGTTCAAAGGTAAGAAACCAACGCACATGCCAATAACAATTGCCGAAAGCAGTGAGGCGAGGTTGAAGTAGTTAGTTGGCGAGGTTTCCATCGCCAATAGGTAGCTGTAGGCAAAAAATACCGTGGTACCGATAAGCACAACACCGGCCACTAGGCCGTCTAGGCCATCGATGAAGTTCACCGCGTTCATAATTAGAACTGCCAAAAACACAGTGGCTAAAAAGGAAATCCCGAAACTACCAATAGTTAGACCGGCAATTGGTAGTGAAATAATCTGAACTCCCTGCCAGGCAAGAATTCCAGCCACTAAAAATTGACCGGCTAGCTTTAGGCTCCAGTCCAAATCATAAAGATCATCTAGGAAACCAATCAGGGTAATCAAAAATGCGGCTAACGCAATTGCGATGATGTGAATTGGCTCGGCGTAGACACTCTTAAACCAACCAAGTGCGCCAGCGACGGTGATAGTCACAAGGAAGCCAGCAAACATGGCAAGGCCGCCTAGCCTTGGGGTCGGCTTAGTGTGCACATCTCGTGCTCGTATCTGCGGATAAATTTTGTATCTGTGCGCAAGTTTTAGAACGGCTAAAGTTCCCAAGAAAGTCACTGCAGCCGAAATGGCCATCATCAATAGATAAGCGCGCATGGCTAACTAGTTTCCTTCAAGAGGTCACCGGCAACGGATTTAATCTTTTGGATGCTGAGGGCACCTTTTCTAATTATTTGAATTGAGCCGGTGGTAATTAGGTTTCCTTGGCCGTCATAAGAATCTTCAAGCTCAGTCATGTCAAGGATTGTTGATGCTTCGGCCTTTGGGCTGTTGCCGCCATCTAGGTAAACAGAAACGCTGGCGCCTAAGTAGTTTTCTGCCTGTTGACAGGTGGTGGCCGCTGGTTCCCCAGTTAGGTTTGCGCTAGAGACAGCAAGTGGGCCAGTTTCTTGAAGCAATGCCAATGCGATTTTATGGTCAGGCATTCGAAGAGCAACTGTTCCTTTTGTCTCACCTAAGTCCCAGGTGAGCGAAGGCTGCGCTTTGAAAATCATGGTGAGCGCACCGGGCCAGAAAGTTTCAGCCAATCTCATAGCAACATCTGGAATGTCTTCTGCTAGCGCCTGCATTGTTTCCAAAGTTCCAATCAAAACAGGCGGAGGCGATTGTCTATCTCTACCTTTAGCTTTGAGAAGAGCAGCGACGCCCGAAGCAGAGAATGCATCGGCGGCAATTCCATAAACAGTGTCAGTTGGAAACACCGCCAACTCATTTCGACCAAGTGAAACTTTTGCCAGACGCATCCCGGTTAAGAGATCTGTGTCTAAAGAGCAGTCGTAAATGCGATTAGACATTTATTGCCCTTTCCTAGAAATCACTTTGTTGCGGTGACAGCTCTGTCTCTGCCGGTTAGATCTTGATGGGATTGAACTTGACTGAACCCATCAGCCAATAGTAGTTGACAGACCTGTAGGCCCTGAGAGTCCGCGTGCTCAACCACCAATCGGCCACCCGGCACTAAAAGACGCCTGGCAGTAGCGGAAACTTTATGCATCACACTCATTCCATCGGCACCCCCGTAGAGCGCCTGCGCTGGATCAAAAAGACGCACCTCTGGATCGCGCGGAATTGCTTGCTCCGGAATGTAAGGAGGGTTTGAAACAACCAGTGAAACTTTCTCGTTCAATTCTGGAAAACAATTCGATAAATCACCGTCGGCAAGCTGGGCGTTTGAGCCAGCATATTTTTCAAAGTTCTTCTGGGTATACACAAGCGCCTCAGGGGATTTCTCAACCGCAAAAACTTTGCAACCTGCAACCTCGGTTGCCATCGCCAAAGCAATCGCCCCGGAGCCTGTGCCGAGATCAACTGCTATTGGACTATCAAGTTCTAGCAGTTCATTGATTGCTAGCTGAGCTACAAACTCTGTCTCAGGCCTTGGAATAAAAACTCCGCTACCAACATTAAGTTCTAAGTTTCTGAAGTAGGCCACCCCGGTGATGTGCTGCAGCGGCTCCCTGGCTTGACGCCGACCGTAGTTTATAAAAATTTGATCTGCCTCTTCAGTGGAGATCTCCACACCGCTTATGCAAGCTGCCTGAACTCCACCGCGAGATAAACCTAAGACATGGCCAGCAAGGAGTTCAGCATCTGCAACTGCAGAGTCAATGCCTACTTTTTCAAATTGCTTTGCGGCATGTCCAATAATGTCACCGAGCAGCATTGGTTATCGGTTTTCGTCACCAAGAGCAGCTAGGCGTGATTCTTCATCCATTTGGATTGCAGACTGCACAACTGGCTCCAGTGCGCCATCCATCACTGCGTCAAGGTTGTAAGACTTATAACCGGTTCTGTGATCGGCAATCCGGTTTTCTGGGTAGTTATAAGTTCTGATTCGCTCGGAGCGGTCAACTGACTTAACCTGTGACTTCCTTGCGGCAGATTGCTCAGCATCAATCGCTTCTTGCTGTGCAGCCAAAATTCTCGCGCGAAGTACTCGCATGGCAGCTTCTCGGTTTTGCAACTGAGACTTTTCATTTTGCATAGCAACTGTGATACCGGTAGGAAGGTGCGTAATTCGAACCGCGGAGTCGGTGGTGTTCACCGATTGACCACCAGGGCCTGATGAGCGATAAACATCGATGCGCAGATCATTCTGGCTGATTTCAACTTCTTCAGGCTCATCTACTTCTGGAAAAACTAGAACTCCAGCTGCAGAGGTGTGAATACGGCCTTGAGTTTCAGTTGCTGGAACTCGCTGGACTCGATGTACTCCGCCCTCGTACTTTAGGTGAGCGTGCACTCCCTGAGCAGGATCGGAAGAGTTTCCCTTGATTGCCAACTGAATGTCTTTAATGCCACCTAAATCAGACTCATTCTTATCAAGAATTTCTGTCTTCCAACCTTTTGAGTTGGCGTATTGGATATACATGCGAAGCAAATCTGCGGCAAAAAGAGCGGACTCCGCCCCTCCCTCACCGGCCTTGATTTCCATGATCACATCTCGACCATCATCTGGATCTCTAGGGATTAGCAGTCTTCGCAGTTTTTCCTGCGAGGCAACTAGACGCTCTTCGTTCTGGGCGGCTTCCACCGCAAACATCTCGTCTTCTTTTGCTAATTCCTTAGCGGCCTTGACGTCCTCCATCAATGCCAGCACCTGGTTATAGGCGCTAACGATTGCACTTAGTTCGGCATAGCGACGGTTTAGTTTTTTAGCTAATGCCGGATTTCCGTGCAACGCTGGATCAGATAGTTTCGTCTGAAGTTCAGTGTGCTCGGCTAAGAGA
>WLGC01000017.1 GCA_009703465.1 Actinomycetota bacterium
GTTTAGATTGGCACCGTACCTAACCATAGGTAAATCAGTTTCGGCTGCACTTGATGCACGCGAAGTTGTGGTTAGACTCACAAATCTGCCAATTAAATCGCTGGCTAAGTTTTTTAATTCACCAAGAGTTGCTTGATCGCGGTTAAATGAAGTCGGCCAATTTGGCAATGCACGCAGGCGAGTAAGGGCTGCTGCCAAGGTTTCAGTTGAATAAACTCCTGAATTCCATTCCTCTATCTTGGCTAGGAGTTCAGTCTCCGATGAAGCATCAGCTAGCTCATCTAATTTCACGAATCCAGAAACAATGGCATCCTCAAAATCGTGCACCGAATAAGCAACGTCATCAGAGAAATCCATAACCTGCGCTTCAACACTCTTTATCCGACTTACAGCGCCTTCCCTCATCCAGTTATAGACATCTAGGTCATCTTCGTAGACACCAAACTTTACTGAGTGCTCTTTCATTTGCCCAGCGTCACTTCTTGTCCATGGGTACTTACAGGTTGCATCCAGACTTGCGCGAGTTAGATTCAATCCTCGACTGCTTCCGTCCGAACTAAATACTTTTGGCTCAATTCGAGTAAGCAATCTAAGGGTTTGTGCATTACCTTCAAAGCCACCGATATCCAATGCCCACACATTGAGTCCATTTTCACCATTGTGACCAAATGGCGGATGACCTAGATCGTGAGCTAAACAAGCCATGTCAACAATGTCGGCGTTTAGCCCAAGGTCAATCGCCATCTCACGTCCAATTTGGGCTACCTCAAGTGAATGGGTCAAGCGTGTTCTGGCAAAATCCCCTCCGCTTGGAGAAAGCACCTGAGTTTTTGCACCCAGGCGTCTAAGTGCTGAGGAATGCAGCACTCTGGCGCGATCTCGAGCAAATTCTCCGCGTTTTGTAATGGAACTTCGGGTCTCGGTTTGAAACCTTTCGCGATCCAAGTTTGTGTAGCCCAACTCAGAGTTGTTTCTGTTATCCACCGGATACCCCAAGCTCAGCATCTTGCAAAACAGATCTCTGGTCACCAACTAAATCTCTGGATTGCAGCCAATTCTCTGGAAGCGCGCAAACCTTGGAACCACCAAGTCTTCCCCTGGGTCCTTCAGCTTCCTCACCCGGGTATGGTTCACCACGGCTCAGGGTTGCCAAAATTGAATCCATTTGATCTAGCGATTCAACCTGTGACAGTGCTGCCCTAAACTCACCGCCGACCGGGTAGCCCTTGAAATACCAGGCAACGTGCTTACGAATATCCCTGCAGGCGTGCATCTCGCTGTCAAAGAATTCAACCAAGAGTTCAGCATGGCGCTTGAACGCATCAGCAACCTCTCCTAGGTTTGGCTGAATTGTCTCTGTCTGAGAAGTTGAGTTTGGATTTTGCAGATAGTCATCAAAAGCTCTTTGCAAGTCTCCAAATAACCAAGGTCGACCTAGGCAACCTCGACCAACCACCACTCCATCTACTCCGGTTTCGCGCATCATCCGAATGGCATCAGCTGCCGACCAGATATCTCCATTGCCTAGAACCTGAACATCAGGTAGCGCTTCGCGAAGAGTGGCTATGGCATTCCAATCGGCTTGACCGGAGTAGTAATCCGCTGCTGTTCTAGCGTGCAGGGCAACAGCTGTTACTCCAGCATCGCGAGCAGCTTTTCCGGCATCAAGAAAAGTAAGGTGATCGGCGTCAATACCTTTGCGCATTTTTATTGTGAGTGGGATATCCCCTGCCGCTTTTACGGCGGCGTTCAAAATAGATGAGAAGAGGTCTTGTTTCCAAGGTAAAGCTGCGCCGCCACCCTTTCTGGTTACCTTTGGAACCGGGCAGCCAAAGTTGAGATCAATGTGGTCGGCTCTATCCTCAGCAATCAACATTGTGATGGCCTCTGAAATTGTTTTTGGATCTACCCCGTACAACTGAACAGAGCGAACCTCTTCCGAAGAGTGGTGACCGATTAGGCGCATCGATTCTTCAGTGCGCTCAACCAATGCTCTAGATGTGACCATTTCAGAAACATAGAGACCGCCACCAAACTCACGGCATAGTCTTCTAAATGCGGTGTTAGTGATTCCAGCCATTGGCGCCAGCACCACCGGAGTGGCAATCTCAATTTTTCCGTAGGTTAAAGCGGGCCTAGCTTTAGGCACTACTGAGTCTTTAACCGCAGGGATCATCTGACTAGGAAACTAACTTTGCGCCTAGGTACTCACGTAACTTACTTAGCGATACCCTCTCCTGCGCCATGCTGTCACGCTCTCGAACGGTTACTGCCTGGTCTTCAAGAGTTTCGAAATCTACCGTGACGCAAAATGGCGTGCCGATTTCATCCTGTCTGCGGTAGCGACGTCCAATCGCACCCGAATCGTCAAAGTCGATATTCCAATAGCCACGAAGTTCTTGAGCCAGGTTTCTAGCGACCGGCGATAGGTCTTCATTTCTAGACAGCGGAAGCACCGCAGCCTTGATAGGAGCTAAACGGTAGTCCAGTCTTAGTACTGTTCTGACATCAACCCCACCCTTTGTGTTTGGGGCTTCGTCTTCGGCGTAGGCATCAACTAGAAATGCCATCAGCGAGCGAGTAAGACCGGCCGCTGGCTCAATTACATACGGTGTCCAGCGCTCGTTTTTATTTTGATCAAAGTAACTTAGATCTGCTCCGGATTCCCTGGAGTGTGTAGTTAAATCAAAGTCTGTACGGTTAGCAATTCCTTCTAGCTCACCAAACTCACTGCCTGGAAAACCAAAACGATATTCAATATCAGCGGTTCGCTTTGAGTAGTGAGAGAGTTTTTCCCTCGGGTGCTCGAAGATTCGAAGATTATCTGGGTTAATTCCTAAATCTGTGTACCAATTAAGTCGTTGCTCAATCCAGTAGTCATGCCACTGTTCATCTGTTCCTGGCTCAACAAAAAATTCCATTTCCATTTGTTCAAATTCACGAGTTCTAAAAATGAAGTTTCCAGGCGTGATTTCGTTTCTAAAGGATTTACCAATCTGACCAATTCCAAATGGCGGTTTCATCCTCGATGCAGCTAGTACGTTCGCGAAGTTCACAAAGATACCCTGAGCAGTTTCAGGTCTTAGGTAGTGCAGCCCTTCTTCGGCTGCAACTGGACCTAGGAATGTTTGCAGTAGTCCATTAAAGGCTTTTGGTTCTGTCCAAGTGTTCTTTCCGCCACAGTTTGGGCAAGAAATATCTGCCATTGATTCTGGTGGACGTCCCTTCTTCTCTTCAAAGGCCTCTTCGAGGTGGTCGGCGCGAAAGCGCTTGTGGCAGGACGTGCATTCAATTAAAGGGTCTGAAAATTCTTTTACGTGACCTGAAGCTTCCCAAACTTTACGAGGCAGGATTACTGAGGAATCTAGGCCGACGACATCCTCGCGGCTCTGCACCATTGTTCGCCACCATTGACGCTTGATGTTTTCTTTTAGCTCTACACCAAGCGGTCCGTAGTCCCACGCAGATCGGCTACCACCATAGATTTCACCGGCTTGAAAAACGAAACCGCGGCGTTTTGCCAGGGAAATGACTGCATCTAAACGATTCTGGGGTGCCACTGCTACTCCTTGCCCAAGCTGGGTGCTTGGTACTGTTCGAAGTTTCTAGTCTACTTTGAAGATTTGCCTTTTGGCTGGTCCACTGCAGCCCCAAACCTTCTGGAGCGTGCCTGGTACTTGGAAATGGCATCCCACAGAGATGTGCGGTCAAAATCCGGCCATAGAGTGTCCACGAAAACAAACTCCGCATAAGCAGATTGCCAGAGCAGGAAGTTCGAAACCCTCTGTTCTCCCGAGGTCCGCAAAAAAAGATCAACATCTGGGAGGTAGCTAGTGTTGAGATACTTTTGTAGGGTTTTCTCGGTGATTGATCCGGGTTTTAGTTTCTTGCTTGTCACATCAGCGGCCATTTCATTTACGGCATCAACAATTTCAACTCTTGAGCCGTAGTTCACACACATAGTTAAGGTCAGCACCTTATTCTTTGAGGTTAACTTCTCAGCCGCTCGAAGCTCGTCTATCACCGATAGCCACAGACGGGGTTTTCGACCAGCCCAGCGAACCCTAACTCCCCAAGCGTGAAGCTGATCCCTTCGATTGCGAAGCACTTCTCGATTAAAGCCCATTAGAAACTTGATTTCATCGGGAGATCTTTTCCAGTTCTCAGTGGAAAAAGCGTAGACAGTTAAATTCTTAACTCCAGCTTCAATGGCTCCTGCCACAACATCTAAGAGAGCTGCCTCTCCTGCCTTGTGTCCTTCAACCCGGGTTAGACCTCTGGCGTTTGCCCATCTTCCGTTGCCATCCATCACAATTGCCACGTGAGCCGGAACGGCGCCTGGATTGAATTTTGGAACCTTGAGACCAGGTTTTTTCAATGGAATTAGCCCTGTCATTCTCTCTCCACGTGCTGAAGTGACTTTAGTCCTCTTTCAATATGCCACTGAGAATAAGCTGCCACGATGCCAGATGCCGAAGCCCGAATGTTTTCTGGTGCTGCATCGGCGATTTGCCAATCCCCGGAGAGCAAGGCACCTAGTAATTCTCCAGTAAGTGGATCAATTACCGCAGCTCCGGCGGGGCGACAGTCGCCACAGACTACGCCGCCAAGTTGCAACACAAAAGCTTGGTGAGGACCTACTGCCTCACAGCGACTGCAATCTCTGAAATTTGGAGCCCAGCCGGCAATTGCAAGTGCGCGTAGTAAATAGGAATCAAGAACCAGAGACGCATCGTGTTCTTTATTCGCCAAAGATCTCAGTCCACCGACAAGCAACAGGTACTGCTGAGGAGATGATTCATCACCGGTTAATTTCTCGGCAGTTTCAACCATTGCGGTGGCAGCGGTGTATGTGCGGTAGTCGGCAATAATTTCTCGGCCGTAAGAACTTATTGTCTCCACTTGATTTACAACATCTAGGTTTCGGCCTTCGTAGAACTGAATCTCGGCGACCATAAATGGCTCCAGACGCGCTCCAAATTTGGATGCGGTTCTTCTAATGCCTTTGGCTACCGCCCGCACCTGCCCGTTGTAGCGGGATAAAAGCGTCACAATACGATCTGCCTCACCCAATTTATGAGTGCGCAAAACCACTGCTTCATCTTTGTATACCGGCACCAGTTAAGTATCGGTGCAACCGACTCGATTGGCGCTCAACCCAGGGGCTTTAGGTGCGGATTGCTCGATTAACCGAAGAAATAACTGCCTTTAGGGACGCAGTTGAAATGTCGCCATCAATGCCAACACCCCATAGCGTTTTGCCATCTACCTCAAGCTCCACATAGGCAGCAGCCTGAGCGTCTCCACCGGCACTCATGGTGTGCTCCACATAATCCAAAAGACGAACCGAAACGCCCTGTTTCTCGAGAACGTTAAGGAAAGCTGAGATAGGACCATTGCCTTCACCGTGAGCTTCAAGCTCACCAGCGCCATCGCGAAGAACTAGATTCAAGTCAACGAGACCATCGAGATCACTTGCAGTTCTCATTTTCTTTAGCTCAAAGCGTCCCCACTTTAGATCTGCTTTTTCAATTGGAGCCGGGAGATATTCATCGGTAAAGATGTCCCAAAGTTTTTGCGAGGATACCTCACCGCCTTCTTGATCGGTGCGGTTCTGCACGACTCTAGAGAACTCAATTTGAAGCTTGCGAGGCAAGTCAAGAGAATGGTCTGTCTTCAACAGATAAGCAACTCCACCTTTTCCAGATTGTGAATTAACTCTGATTACAGCCTCATAGGAACGACCAACATCTTTTGGATCAATCGGAAGGTATGGTACAGCCCAGACTAGATCATCAACTGAGACACCCTTACCCGAGGCTTCCTTTTCCATCTGCTCAAAGCCTTTTTTGATTGCATCTTGATGCGAACCAGAAAAAGCGGTGTAAACCAAGTCGCCGCCGTATGGGCTTCGCTCATGCACCGGAAGTTGATTGCAGTATTCAACTGTTCGCTTGATTTCATCAAGGTCGCTGAAATCAATGTGTGGATCAATTCCTTGGCTAAACAGGTTTAGCCCAAGAGTTACTAGGTCTACGTTTCCGGTGCGCTCTCCGTTGCCAAAAAGGCACCCCTCAATTCGATCAGCACCTGCTAGATAACCCAGCTCAGCAGCAGCAACCGCAGTGCCTCGGTCATTATGTGGGTGCAGAGAAATAAGAATGCTGTCTCGTCTATTAATATTTCTATGCATCCATTCAATTGAATCGGCATAGACGTTCGGAGTGGTCATTTCAACAGTTGCCGGAAGGTTTATCACCATTTTATGATCCGGGCTTGGGTTGATTATTTCAATAACCGCATTGCAAACCTCAACCGCATACTCCAGCTCGGTTCCGGTGTAGGACTCCGGTGAGTACTCGTAGTACACATCAGTTTCAGGAATTGTTGACTCAAGCTCTTTACATTTTCTGGCGCCATTGAGCGCTATTTCCATAATTCCGTTTTTATCCTGATTGAATACAACTTTTCGCTGCAGGATTGAAGTTGAGTTATAGAAGTGCACAATTGCTTGCTTTGAACCCTTCAGGGATTCATAGGTTCGTTCAATAAGAGAATCTCTGGCTTGAGTAAGCACTTGGATGGTGACATCAGCAGGGATGTGATTTTCTTCAATCAGCAGCCTGACGAAATCAAAATCAGTTTGGCTAGCTGAGGGAAAACCAACCTCAATCTCTTTGTAGCCCATCTTCACAAGAAGCTTGAACATCTTTAGCTTGCGTTCTGGGCTCATTGGATCAATCAGAGCCTGATTACCATCGCGCAGATCTACTGCGCACCATCGTGGTGCTTGGGTTATTCGTTTACTTGGCCAAGTTCTATCGGCAAGAGAAAATTCAATTTGCTCGTGGAAGGGCAGGTACTTATGTACCGGCATGCCCGATGGGGATTGAGTGTTTTTCATTTCAGCGTCTTTCGTGGGTGGGGTTGTCAGCCAGCGTCAGGCTCCGCGACGAGGAGGGCCTATTTAGGCCTCGCCGCGGCCACTAAGTAGAAGACCGAAGAACACGTTTTTAGACTACGCCCTGAAGTGCCTAAAAACCAAGTTTCCCAAGCTGTTTAGGATCACGCTGCCAGTCTGAGGCCACTTTTACCCGCAAACTCAGGAAGACGCGGTGCCCAATCAGAGATTCAATTTCGTGCCTTGCTCGGGTGCCAACATCTATTAGCCGAGAGCCTCGATGGCCAATAATGATTCCCTTTTGACTGTCTCGTTCAACAAAAATATTGGCGTGAATATCTGTTAAGTCTTTGCCTTTGCGCTTAGCCATCTCATCGATAGTCACTGCAATCGAGTGAGGCAATTCATCTCGCACACCCTCAAGAATTGCTTCCCGGATAAGTTCACAAATTCTCGACTCAATAGATTCATCGGTTACTGCATCAGCAGGATACAGAGGCGGAGATACTGGCATGAGTTTTATCAGTACCTCGGTAAGGATTTCAAGCTGATTCTCGGCTACCGCTGAAACTGGAACTATGTCAGCCCAGTCTCGCAATTCTGAAACAGCAAGTAGCTGTGCGGCAAGCTGTTCAGGAGATACCAACTCTGACTTAGTTATAACGGCGACTAACTTGGCTCGTCTGAATTCATTTAGCTGCTCGTTGATGAATTGATCGCCGGGACCGATTTTTTCATCCGCCGGAATGCAGAATCCAATCACGTCTACATCTCCCAGCGTTTGAGCAACTAGGTCGTTCAATCTTTGACCTAGCAATGTTCTAGGTCGGTGCAGTCCAGGCGTGTCAACCAAAATCAACTGGCCCTGTTCGCGATGCACTATACCTCTAATGGCCCGGCGTGTAGTTTGAGGCTTAGTGCTGGTAATAGCAATTTTCTTTCCAACCAGCGCGTTGGTAAGTGTTGATTTTCCAACGTTGGGTCTTCCAACAAAAGATGCAAAGCCTGAGCGGTGATCTACCACGGAAATAATTCCATTCTTAGTTTTGCTCTTGTTGATCAAAAGCGGACTGGGCGTCATCTAAGTCTTGATCTTTAGAGACAATCACGGTGATCAAGCGTTTACGACGACCTTCAATGCGATCTACCGAAACCACCAGTCCAGAGAATTTACTCTCATCGCCCTTAGCTGGTAAACGACCCAACTGCTTGGTGAATAGTCCACCGATGCTGTCCACGTCTTCATCTTCTAGTTCAATTCCAAAGAATTCGCCCAGTTCGGCAAGTGAGTAGCTGGCAATTACTCGGTAGTTTCCATCACCTAGGTCATCAACATCTGCTACATCGCGGTCATACTCGTCACTAATTTCGCCAACAATTTCCTCAATAACATCTTCCATTGTTGCCAGTCCAGCGACTCCGCCGTACTCGTCGACTATTACGGCAATGTGGGTTGAGCTGATTTGCATTTCGCGAAGTAAGTCATCAACCGGCTTAGATTCCGGGATGAAAATGACCGGCCTTGCAATATCTGACGCTTTGGTTTGCTCCATTTTTGCCGGCGATTCGTGCAGAATTCGAGCCACATCCTTTAGGTAAAGAATGCCGCTGATATCGTCAATGTTCTTGCCAACAATCGGAAGCCTTGAGTAGCCGCGCCTTAGAAAAATGCTCATCGATTTGTCCAGTGTGAAATCAGCATCAACTGTTGCCATATCTACCCGGGGAACCATGATTTCACGAACAATGGTTTCACCAAACTCTTCGACAGAATCCAATAGTTCTTGTTCGAATTCCTCTGGAATTTCTATCTGACGAAATGCAATCGGGGTGAAAAGCAAGTGAATGGAGTTCACAATTGGACCAGTTGCCTTGGTTAGTTTTTCACCAATCGGTTGTGAGCCAAGTTTTTTACCAAGAACTTGACTGGCAATGAGTAGCGCAGCCATAAGTAGCGTGGAAACGATAACCAACCAGTACCAAGAAAGAGCCGAAGGTGAGAGCGCCTGGCCGATAACAACGGCAAAAATACCCGATACCAGCAAGCGAACAAACCCTAAAGATTCTGCTTTATGGGATTCAACTGAATCAAGAGCAGCCTTAACAACTGAGATTAGAAGTGTGACTAGTGCCAGCAACACTGCAAGTATCAGAGCAATCGCAATCACGCGGTGCCAATCTCTGCGGCATAAAACTTTTCAAGAATAGACTTTTGCAATCCGAACATCTCGGCCTCATCATCTGGCTCGGCATGATCAAAGCCAACCAGGTGGAGTATTCCGTGAGTTGTCAAAAGAAGAATTTCTTGAATTGTCTCGTGTCCTGCGGTTGCAGCCTGCTTGGCAGCAACCTGTGGGCAAATAACGACATCGCCAAGTAACCCAGGAGGTGTTTGCTCGCCCTCGGTGCCTGGTCTGAGTTCATCCATCGGGAAACTCAAGACATCGGTCGGTCCTGGTTCATCCATCCACTGGATGTGAAGAACTTCCATAGCTTTCTCATCAATAAACTGAATGGCAAGCTCAGATTTTCTATGAAGTCGCAACTCTTCAAGGGCAAATGCGGCTAGACGCTGAACTCTCGCCTCATCAACCTCAATAGTTGATTCATTGTTTATCTCAATGGTCACTATTTGACCTTGCCTGTTGACTTGGGTCTAGCATTTTTAATTTCGTCGTGCTTTGAATAAGCATCAACAATTTTGGCTACCAGGGAATGCCTGATGACATCGTCCGAGGTGAGAATCGAGAAGTGCATACCTTCGATGTCCTGTAAAACCTCAAGAGCTGTGCGGAGGCCTGAGGTTCCCGAAGGTAAGTCAATTTGAGTAATGTCACCGGTGACAATCATTTTTGAATTAAATCCAAGACGAGTCAAAAACATTTTCATCTGCTCAGGTGTGGTGTTCTGCGCCTCATCAAGAATGATGAAAGCGTCGTTAAGAGTTCGACCACGCATATATGCCAACGGGGCAACCTCGATAGTTGCTGATGCCATTAGCTTTGGAATTGATTCAGGGTCCAGCATTTCGTGCAGGGCATCAAATAGCGGTCTCAAGTATGGGTCAATTTTGTCCGTTAAGGTTCCGGGCAGAAAACCAAGGCGCTCACCTGCTTCGACCGCAGGACGAGTGAGAATAATTCTGCTTACTTCTTTTCGCTGAAGTGCCTGCACCGCCTTAGCCATAGCTAA
>WLGC01000018.1 GCA_009703465.1 Actinomycetota bacterium
GTCACAATCAGAACCCTTGGGTTTATCTTGCAAGCATTGGCAACCGTGTAAATAATTTGTGCAGCAGTTTGATTCTGCATCGCTGGTAGTGACTCACAACGACCAGACTCGCCAGTCATGGCGGGAGTATCGGTGACAAAGTCACGGATACATTTAGGTCCACCATCATTGTCATTGCAAGTTGGCAGTTTGCTATTTAAAAATCTTTGAATATCAACGGCGGTCATGGTGCCGAAGTCATAAAACACACTGTCGCTAATAATGTTGCCTGGATCAAACTGAGCTGCGTTAGCGGCGTGAGCTTTTGGTGCTGCGGCGAGAGCTACGAATCCCGTCGCGACTAGAAGGGCTGAAACTAGAATCGCGATCGGCTTGAATGACCGATGTGCGATCAAGGTATGGTCACCGCAAAGGACTCGCTGGTACCAAGGTATTTATCTGACTCATACGTGACGGTGACTGAGCCTTTACCCTTTGGTAATCCTGAAGTCGGAAGGTAGGCCGGAAAACATTGAGTTGAAGATGCGTTTGCTTCAGCCTTTACAGAAACTGATTTTGTTGCAGAGCCGCTGCTGAAAGTGATTACACACTTGCCGCCATTTTCAACAGCATTTAGAACCTCGGCGACTACCAGGATTGTTCCAGCTGAACTATCGACCATACTCTCAATGAGATTGATTTCTGCTTTAGTTTTCTGCGGAGCCTGCGATGCTGAATCAGATGGAGAAGGACTCTCGGAATCCATTGAAGGACTTGGTGACATTGATGTCGAAGGGTTTTGGTCGGTTCCCCAGTTTGGATAAAGTACGGCGCAACCGCTTAGTAGAACAGAAACTGATAGTGCTACAGAAGCCAAGATAACTTTTTTCACTTACTGCTCCTTCACTTCATCGATTACAAACGACTCTTTCACCATTTCACGAATTGCTGGGAAATTCGGGTGAATTACATCAACAGTTGGTGGGACTAAGCGCAGTTCACCGATACCTTTTTCTCTGGCCTTGACAGCTAGATCTACGTATTGCGAAAGCATGGCGCTTGGAATATCAGTGCGCACCATTTTTTTACCGGCCGAGGCTATGGACTGGAATCTGGTTAGCACCGTAGCTGGTTCAACCTGAGCTAATACTGCCTTCTCGACTTCGTGCTGACGTCGCATGCGGTCATAGTCGGAAGTTGTGTGACGACTTCTTGCGTACCAAAGCGCCGTGTAGCCGTCCATCTTCTGCTGGCCCACCTCAATCCAACCTTTGACATCAGAAAGATCAGAATTTTGCCCACCAATTGGAAGGCGCTCTTTGACATCAATGTTGATGCCGCCGATGGCGTCAATCAGGTTTTGGAAAGAGCCCATGTCAACTAAAACGTAGGACTGAATTTCGAGTCCGGTTACATACTCAACGGCGTCTCGAGTAGCCTCGGTGCCCGGGGTTGAGCCCCTGCTGGCAGCATCCGGGTAGGCATCGGCGTGGTTATCTTCTACATCTTTATAGATGGCGTTTAGTAGGCAATCAATTCCACAGTTCCAGCCGTTTGGATAAATCTTGTTCATCGGTGAACCTTTTGAAAACCCAACCTGCTGCATATTTCTTGGTAGCGAAATACTCACAGCTGCACCGGTGGCTGCATCGATGCTTATCACAGAGATGCTGTCTGGTCGAATTCCGAAACGGTCAGCACCAGCATCAGCACCAAGCAGCATGATGTTGTAACGACCATCAACCGGTGTAGTAAAACCGCCCTGGTTAAAAATGCTGCTGATAAAACTCGCTTGAACACCGGCCAAGTTTCCGGCGTAAGAAATTGCAGACGTTCCAAGGACTCCGGCCAAAACCAAAGCACTGAAGGTAATCCAGCGTTCACGATTGTATAAACGACCCAATCGCATGAGTCGCAACGTATCGATTGTGAGAATTGCAAAAAGAATTGAGAAGGCAATCAGTGCTCCGGATAGCACCCAAACCAATATCGGAAGTGTGACCAACCAAATTGCCCAGCCCTTGTTTATGAGACCAATGCCCATCAGCACTAAAAAGAAAATCCAAAAACCAATCGTTGCGCTAATTCCAATTCTGGCGAGTTTACGGTTACCGGCAACTAACTGCGCTGATCCTGGAACAACAATTGTCAGTAGTAGCAACCACCACGCTCTGCGGTGCATCTGCTGCACGGTAGCGCGTTGGGTGTCTCGAAATGGGCCAGTTGCGCGTGATGCTGATTTCTGTGCAACCCGCTGACTTAGCCGAGGATTTAGATTTGTGATTTCAGCTTCGCATTCTTTTCAGCAACCTGGTTTTTCAGGTCTTCACCAAAAGCGGCCAAAGCAGTTGAAAGTTTGGCGTCAAAAGCTCCGATAATTCTGGCTGCCAAAATTCCAGCGTTCTTGGCCCCACCGATTGAAACCGTGGCAACCGGAACCCCGGCTGGCATTTGCACAATTGAAAGTAGTGAATCCATGCCATCAAGTTTTGAGAGTGAAACTGGAACACCGACTACCGGAAGAGTGCTCACCGAGGCAAGCATTCCCGGAAGGTGGGCAGCACCTCCGGCACCAGCAATGATTACCTTGATTCCACGGCCAGCTGCAGACTTGCCCCACTCAATCATTTTTTCTGGGGTGCGGTGTGCTGAAAGCACCTCGACCTCATAGGAAATACCGAAATCCTTCAAGGTTTTTGCAGCTTCCTCCATGACTGACCAGTCGGAGTCTGAGCCCATGACAACGCCAACTAGCGGCTGGTTCTCAGTGCTGTTCATGGGGGCTCCCTGGGCTTGGCGGTAAGGCCAATTTTACCCGCGGGGTATTGGTTATCCCTGTAGCAAAACGGCTGCAGCGCCCTTGGCGCCGGTTAGCGCCTCATCCAAGCTCTCGGCGATGCAGGTGATGTGACCCATTTTTCTTCCGATTCGCGCAGCCTTGCCATAGGTATGAATGCTTATTTCAGGATGTAAAGCTGTTGCTGCATCGTGGTTCTTGGAAAAATCGTTAGTGCCATCAAGCCCCAGAAGATTCACCATTACCGAGTACCTGGCCCGTGGCTTGGTTTCACCAAGCGGTAGATCCAGCACCGCCCGCAGGTGTTGCTCAAATTGACTGGTGGTTGCACCCTCGATGCTGAAGTGACCGGAGTTATGAGGGCGCATAGCTAATTCGTTAATCAGTATGCGGCCATCACGAGTTTCAAATAGTTCAACTGCCAGCATTCCGGTTACCCCAAGTCCATCGGCAATTCGTTTTGCAATGTTTTTAGTTAGCTCAATTACCTCGCTACTTGCTTCTGGGGCCGGTGATAGCACGACTGAGCAGACGCCGTTTTCCTGAATTGTTTCAACCAGTGGCCAGGCTGCAAAATCACCCGATGGCCTTCTGGCGCCAAGTTGCGATAGTTCTCGAACGAAATCTACTTTTTCTTCGGCTAATAAACTTCCTCCAAAAGAATCTAAGTCGTTAAGCCAAGCGCTAGCATCACTAGATGATCGAACAACCATCACGCCCTTGCCGTCATAACCACCGATAGGGGTTTTCAATATGGCAACACCGCCATTTGCAACGATGAAATCGTCTAGTGACTTGGCATCTTTAACTTCCGCCCAGGCTGGCATTGGCAAATCAAGCTCGCCTAGTCTTTTTCTCATTTGTAATTTGTTTTGAGCAAACCTAAGTGCGCGACTTGGTGGTTGAATGTTTACACCCTCAGCCTCGAGTGCTTCCAAAACATCAAGCGGCACGTGCTCGTGATCAAATGAAATAACATCCACGGTTTTAGAAAACTCTCGAACAATAGATAGCTGGGTGTAATCACCAACCATCGTGGCCGCATCAGCTGCCGGAGAGTCTTCAGACTCAGCTAGGACTTTGAGTGAGATACCAAGTTTTTTTGAAGGAGCAATCATCATGCGAGCTAGCTGCCCGCCCCCGATAACGCCCACTCTTAGAACGGGTTCGCTCATGATTTTCCTAATCGATGCCTGTGTTTAAAGTGAAGCAGCAAGACGGTCTATTTCAACTGCCACCATCTTGTGTTTTGGTATTCCTCTAATGCTGAAAGGCTCCTGCCCTTCAATAATTAGGCTAATGCTTCGACCGCGGCTGATTTGAACATCTTTTATCTGGCTAAGGCTAATCTCTTTACGCCTCTGCCCCATCAATCCAGCTCGGTACTTCACTCGAGTACTGGTGATCTCTAAATAGGTGCTAAAAAACTTAAGGACCGGCAATAGCCAAAAGAAAAAACTAATTGCACCGCAGATTGACCAAAGCGTTATTTGCTGCCAAGGCTCAGGGAAGCTAAAAAATGAAGCGGCAAATGCGGCTAGGAATAAAACTAAAGTTGGCAAGATGAGCTTGGACCCTCTTGGGCGAAGGCGGGCAATTCTTGTCTCAGCTAAAAAACTCATCACTCTAATTGTGGCGCAGGTGAATAATATCTCCCGCAGCGACAGCGACTACTTTCTCATCTGGGGATTCTGCTCGACTAACAATTAGCCTTCCCGATGAGTCAATGCCAGTTGCTTCTCCGATGAACTCTTTATCTCCTGGCAGCATTACCCTGACCCAGTTTGAGTCTCGACCAATTGTTGAGCAGCAGGCCACCACCTGAGCCAAAACTCCAGAGCTTTCTGAATTTCCTTCGTGCTCTAACCAGGCTTGGTAGTGAGATTTAAAATTACTTAGGTAGCTTGCCAGAATCAGATCTAGATCTAGTTCTTTTCCACCAGCCAGCGCCATTGAGGTTGCATTGTTTATTGGTAAATCACTTTGCTGCTGATTGATGTTTAGGCCAGCTCCGATGACAACACCGTCTTGACTAGGCAAAAGTTCACTCAGCACTCCAGCGATTTTGTTCTCGCCAACTAAAACATCATTCGGCCACTTTAGAGAGACTTCTGCATTAGGTAAGTACTTTGAAACGCACTGAGTCATGGCCAAGCCGGCCAGCAGTGGAAGAAAGGAGTACTTGGCTGGATCTATGCCGGTTGGCTTTAGAAGTATCGACACAAAGAGGGAGCTTCCGGCTGGGGCCAGCCAGGTGCGTCCAGCCCTACCCTTGCCAGCTGATTGATAGCCAGCCACTAAAACTGAAAAATCAACGGCGTTTGGCGCTCTGGCCACCAAATCAGCGTTAGTTGAGCCAGTTTCAGCCAAATACTCCAGATTGCTGGCAATTTGGGCGCTTAGCGGGAAATCCATACCTAAAGGCTAGCGTCTGTAGGAATTAAACAGCGATATTGCGAATTCGCAGTGACTAACCGCCAAAGGAAGGGCTTAACTGAGTGGGTAAAGTGAGAGCCATGACCTTTGAGAACACCTTTACCGCAGCGATTCGACTAAACCCCGATATCTCCACCACCAAGGGAAAGTTGGAGGACCTTCGTCAGCGCTATCACGAGGCGGTTACCGCCGCAGGTGAAACTGCGATCGCCAAGCAGCATGCCAAGGGTAAAAACACCGCACGTGAGCGCATTGAGATGTTGCTTGATCCGGGTTCCTTTGTTGAGATTGACGAATTTGTTCGCCACCGCTCAACTGCATTTGGGATGGATAAGAATCGTCCCTACGGCGATGCCGTTGTGACTGGAGTTGGAACAATTCTTGGTCGACAGGTGGCGCTGTTCTCACAGGACTTCACAATTTTTGGTGGCTCACTTGGTGAATCAGCTGGAAACAAAATCATCAAAATTATGGATTTGGCAATTGCCACCGGGGTACCGATTATTGGAATTTTGGATTCCGGCGGTGCCCGAATTCAAGAAGGTGTAATTGCTCTTGGTAAGTACGGAGAAATTTTTAAGCGCAACACCATGGCCTCAGGAGTAATCCCACAAATTTCACTAATCATGGGACCGGCTGCCGGTGGTGCTGTTTACTCTCCGGCGCTAACAGACTTTGTAATTATGGTTGATAAAACTTCGAACATGTTTGTTACCGGTCCTGATGTAATCAAGGCAGTTACTGGTGAAGATGTCGGCATGGAAGAGCTTGGTGGCGCTAGAACTCACAATGAGCGCTCAGGTGTTGCTCACTACCTAGCTGACGATGAGGCAGATGCAATTGACTTTGCTCGTTCCCTGTTGAGCTACCTGCCAGATAACAATCTTTCTGAAACCGTGCAGTATGCACCAGAGGGTGAACTAGAAGTTACTGATGCTGATAAAAAACTAGACGTCATCATTCCAGATTCACCTAACCAGCCATACGACATGAAGCAGATCATCGAGAGCATTGTCGATACCGGCGAGTTCTTGGAAGTGCAGCCACTATTTGCACCGAATATTCTGATTGGCTTTGCCCGCGTTGATGGACGCAGCGTTGGTATCGTTGCAAATCAACCGCAGCAGATGGCTGGAACGCTAAACATTGAAGCTGGAGAAAAAGCGGCAAGGTTTGTTAGATTCTGTGACGCATTCTCGATTCCTATTTTGACTCTGGTAGATGTGCCAGGCTACCTACCGGGCACCGATCAGGAATGGGCCGGAGTCATTAGACGAGGAGCGAAATTGCTCTATGCGTATGCTGAAGCAACCGTGCCACTGGTGACAGTGATTACCAGAAAGGCCTACGGCGGCGCATACATTGTGATGGGTTCAAAGCAACTCGGGGCTGACATAAATCTGGCCTGGCCAACTGCTGAAATTGCAGTGATGGGCGGCCAGGGCGCGGTGAACATTTTGTTCCGCGATCAAATCAAAAAGGCAGAAGAGTCCGGAATGGATGTGGCTGCAGTCAGAGCCAAGCTAGCCGCTGAATACACCTACAACGTCGCTTCCCCATTCTTAGCTGCTGAACGCGGCGAACTAGATGGAATTATCGAACCAAGCGCAACGCGCATCTCGGTGATCAAGGCGCTTCGAGCACTTCGCACCAAGCGTTCAAATCTGCCACCTAAAAAACACGGAAACATTCCGCTCTAGGAATCTCATGACTGAAAAGCAAAGTATCGCGGACCTCATTCAGGTGGTTGGTGGATCGCCTACGGCTGAAGAACTAGCTACAGTGATTGCGCTTTTGCAGGCTACCCATGATCAAGAAAATGAAAGTGCCAGTGACCTTGAGATGCAACACTCTTCATCCTGGTCAAGAAATCGCTCTCAACTTCGTGACCCAATTACTCCTGGTCTCGGTCAATGGCAAGCGGCATATCGCCGCGGTCTCTAAATCCAAGCATTGCCCAGGCAAATCGTTACAAAAGGTTCACTAGGCTCGGCCAATTTTCTGCAACTGAGCAAGTTAATTAGGCCATACTGGTAAAGGTTTAGTTGCACACAAGGGGTGATAGCTAAATTAGGGGGCTGAGTTTTACACTCAGAAAGAGTAAAAAAGCGGTTCTTCGGGACCGCTTTTTTGTCCCAAAATAAATCCTTGACGATTTCTAACTGTCAGAAATTTTAACCAAACTGGCAATTGCTTCAACGTGGTGCGTGTGCGGAAATAAATCAAAGGCCTTTAGATCTCTAAGTTGATAACCGCCAGCTAAAAATTCTTTTAGATCTCGAGCCAGTGCAATTGGATCACAGGCCACGTAAACAATATGCTTTGGAGAAATCGCAATCAGCTGTTGAGCTACTTTGGCTCCGGCTCCAGAGCGAGGTGGATCAAGAACCACTGTTGAGTTTTTTGGACTCGAGAGTTTTCCGCCCTTATCAAGATTGCCAACTTTTTCATTTAGGAATCTTTCGGTGGCCGAGCAAACCGCTTTTACCTTTGGCAGGTCGGCAAGATTTAGAGTGGCATCCTCAGTCGCTTGTCTAAATGATTCAACCGAGGTCATCCGAAGCTCTTTGCCAAACTTGGCAGCAATTGCGCCGGTAAATAATCCAACTCCGCCATATAGATCTAAGTTATCGGCCTCCAAATCAATGCCAACATCGGCAATCATCGCGTTCACTGCAGTGGATAAGATTTCGGCTGCCTTTTTATGCACCTGCCAAAACCCACCACCGCTAATTCTGAAAGTTCTACCGGCGACTCTTTCAATAAGCCGTTCGTCGCCCTTTAGTTTTTTATCAATCTTCCACTGCACCTGACCGGTGTTTGAGGCGGCAACCTCAATTTTTTTGACGTCCTGAAAGTTTTTGTTTTGTAATTCCAGCTCACGAATTTCATCAACTGCCAGAGGCAGATCTCTAACCCTGACCACATCGTGGCTGCGCTCACGATATGGGCCAACTACTCCCGCTTCATCCACGTGTAGTTGGATTCGGGTGCGATAGTGCAAACCATTGTTTTCGTCATCGCCGGCTGTTGCCTGAACCTCTGGGCGAAGAGTAATTCCAGCCATCCGCTGCAGGGCCTCTTCTAAAACATCGGCCTTGAGTTCGCGTTGGCGCTTTAGGTTGATGTGGCCGAACTCAGCACCTCCTGCACCGCCCGGACCGGCCTGCTTCCAAAAGTGCTTGACCCGGTCAATTGAGGGTTCAAGGATTTCCGTTGGCTCGGCTCGGCAGAAAGCACCGCCGCGATCCTCATAAACTTTTGCAATTACTTTTTCACCAGGTAGAACGTGGGATACAAAAACTACGCGCCCCTCGTGGCGGGCTACAAAAATTCCACCGTGGGCCACCTTTTCAATATTCAGAGTAAGGTTCTGGCCGACCCAGTTTGTAGTTTTATTCACTTGACAAGTGTGCCAGAGTATCGGTGTGACTTCTTTAGTTCTGGCCTCGACCTCACCGGCTCGCTTGGCACTGCTTCGTGCCGGCGGCATTGAACCAATCACCATCGCACCTGAGGTCGATGAGGATGCGGTTGCCGCAGAGGCAAGAGCGCTTGGCTTGATTCGAAACACCGCCGAAATGGTTCAGATTTTGGCTAAAGCTAAAGCGCAGGCAGTGATCAATCATCCCGATGCGGTGAACGCAATAATTCTTGGCTGCGACTCTTCACTGGAGTTTGATGGTGAATCCTTGGGTAAGCCACACCTTCCCCAGGTAGCGCGTGATCGCTGGCGCTCAATGCGAGGGCGAGCCGGCACATTATTCTCTGGTCACTGGGTAATTGATAATCGCAAAGCCTTGGCTGAAGATCGCCCTGAGACCGGAAGGGTTTCATCTTCGATTGTGCATTTTGCCGACATAACCGATAGCGAGATTGACGCCTATGTGGCAACCGGGGAGCCCCTTAAGGTAGCTGGGGCATTCACCATTGATGGCATGGGTGGAGCGTTTCTTCGCTCAATTGAGGGCGATGCCCACACTGTTATAGGCCTTAGCCTGCCTACCCTGAGGGATTTGGTGATGGAACTTGGGGTTGAGTACCCAAGCCTTTGGAATAGGGCCAGGTCCTAGGTACCCAGTGCTTGGTTGGCCTTGCTGAACCCAGCAAAATAGAGGTTTTTACAACGATTTCTAGATTATTTTGTGATTTAGGGCCAATTATTGGTGCTTTTTAGCCAATAGGCTTTAGAACTATGACCTCCACCCCCAAGAAAATCAATAAAGTCCTGATTGCCAACCGCGGTGAAATTGCCGTTCGCATAATCAGAGCGGCAAAAGACGCTGGGATTTTATCGGTGGCCGTTTACGCGGATCAAGATCGCGATGCCATGCACGTTCGATTGGCCGATGAGGCTTATGCGCTAAATGGCACAACCGGACCTGAGACCTATCTGGTGGTTGAAAAGATTTTGGCCGCTGCCAAAAAATCTGGAGCTGATGCAATTCACCCGGGTTATGGATTTTTAGCTGAGAATGCCGGTTTTGCTCAGGCCGTTATTTCAGCAGGCTTGATTTGGATTGGTCCATCGCCTGCGGCAATTGAGCAACTCGGAGATAAAGTTTCAGCTCGACACGTTGCCGAAAGAGCCGGTGCTCCATTGGCACCTGGAACCCTAAACCCAGTTTCTGGGGCCGAAGAAGTTTTGCAATTTGTAAAGCAGCACGGACTACCGGTTGCCATCAAAGCAGCTTTTGGTGGCGGTGGCCGCGGCATCAAAGTTGCCTACCAAGAATCAGAGGTAGCCGAACTTTTTGACTCAGCAACCAGAGAGGCGATTGCTTCTTTTGGTCGCGGCGAATGCTTCGTA
>WLGC01000019.1 GCA_009703465.1 Actinomycetota bacterium
AAGCCCAACTGCATTGCCACATCTAGGTAAGCGTTGTGAGCTTGATAGTAAGGAACCTGTCCAATCACCACCAGTCCCTCAAAGGGCTTTACTCCAGGCATCCAGTGACCGGTCCAGCCCCAACCCAGCACCGGCCGTTGTTCGATGAGACCAAGGACAAGTTTCCAGATTCCACTTCTACCGGTCATGTCGGGGCTTTTGCCGAAAAATTCAAATACTTGAGCTCGATTGAGCAGCACCACGACTGCCACTGTGGCTGCCAGTGCCCAGGTGATTCGGTAGTAGCGGTGTCGAGTTTGCTTGTCTTGACCTTCAGCAGCAATCGATACCAGGGCGGCGACAAAAACAGCGGCCATAGCAAAACCAATACCAGCAGATTTGGCTAGCAGCATTGTGGTAATTGAAAGAATAAAAAACGTGGCGCTGATCCAGCGCTTAGTTCCTAGAATTGCATACTCAACTGCAAAAACAATTACGCCAAGCATCGCCACGAATGCCAGCAAGTTTGAATTGCCGACAATGCCTTGGATTCTCTCGCCATCAAATAAATTACCCTGGGTCCAATAGAAGGCCGCAGCTGGGGGAGTATCGCCACTGTAGTTTTTAAAAATCGGTGCAATTGGACCTTGAACTATTGCGGCTGCAACAAATTCAAAAAGAATTGAAGCGGCAAGGATAAAGCGAATAACGTTTGCAAAAATTCTCAGCAGGTGACGCCAGCTGAATTGGGCCACCAGAAAAAGCGCAAAAGCAGTCGTGGCTATTTGACTAAAGACAGCAAGGGCTGAAACTGCCTGATAGGCAGACCAAATGATACTTAGCGTCATCCAGGCCAACAAACTCCAAAGCGGCCAACCAACCTCACGAATCGCAGACCTAAGCTCACCGCGAATTAGAAGTACCATTGCCGCGCTTGTTCCAGCAACCAGTAAGGTTCCCCAGCCCCACCAGCCAATGCTGTAGCGCACGGCATCTCCGGCCAGCAGGGTGAATACACCAATGGAGGCGGTCCAAGTTTTTGCCCGATAGCCCGGTTCGCGAGTGTTAAAAACAACGCGAATTGGTCTAGTCAGCGGATTCATCGGAGCCTTTATTTTGAGGTTGGCACAAGTCTAATTTGCCCCGCTGAAGTTAGGCTTAGAGCCGCAGGTAGAGAGGAAAAAGTGCTGCTCAAGATAACCAACCAGGCGAGAGATTACGCCTGGGGTTCGCGCACTCTGATCAGTGACTACTTTGGCATTGCTGCGACCGGCAAGCCAATGGCCGAAATTTGGTTTGGCACCCACCCGGTGTCTCCTGCAGTTCTAGAGGGCAAACCGGATGTTACCCTGACTGAACAACTCAAGGGTCATCAACTTAGCTTTTTACTCAAGATCCTCGCCGCGGATGAAGCCTTATCTATCCAGGCTCATCCAAATTCCGAACAAGCACAGCAGGGTTTTCTTAGGGAAAACCAAATGGGAATTTCCCTAGATGCACCAACTCGCAATTATCGAGACGATAAACATAAACCGGAAATCATTGTTGCGCTTTCTGATTTTCAAGCCCTCTGTGGTTTTAGGCCGATAGCCGAAATTCAGCAAATACTAAATGACCTAAATACGCACAGCCAATCCTCTGGTGCTCTAGTTGAATTGAGCGCTGGTTGGCTGAGGCTTTTAAACGGTGAAAATGGCTTGCAAAAACTGTTTAGTGATATTGCGAATCGCCGTGGCAACTTCGACGGTATAGCTGCTGAACTTTCATCGATGGCTGATTTTGATTCGAGGTTTGCGCTAGCTGAGCAACTCAACAAGATTTATCCCGGAGATCCAGGGGTGCTGCTTGCACTTTTTATGAATCATGTATTTCTTGAACCAGGAGAGAGTCTGTTTTTGCCAGCGGGAAACATTCACGCTTACCTAAGCGGTTTAGGTGTAGAGGTGATGGCTTCCTCTGACAATGTTTTACGCGGTGGCCTAACTTCAAAACACATTGACGTTCTAGAACTCGAGGCTGTTCTAAATTTCGAACCAATGCCGGTGCCAAAAGTTAAGCCAATAGAACTTTCATCGGGCTTGATCCATTACCCCTGTGACACCGATGACTTTTTGTTGTATCGCATTGAACCGAACGGCCAAAGAGTGATGGCAGAAATTTCGCTTCCTGGAGAATCAATAATTCTCTGCACCGCTGGTGATGTTGCGATTAGCAACAGCCTTGAGGAATCACAGATACTGCGTCGCGGTGAAGCAGCGTATCTTTCTGGCGAAGCCAAATATTTCAACCTTTCTGGAAGCGGCACAGCTTTTCTTGCTGCCTCAACTCGGTAGGGCCAACTGGCCTTTATTTATAGGCATTTACGCTAAAAATCCGCTAAAAATGGCGGTTTTTGGGCAAAAAGCCCGCCAGAAACACCGTAAAAGCTTCAGTTCAGCCCTGAAAGTTAGGTAATCTCGACTTGACACGAGGTGAATTACAAAGGTGTAATTACATCTAAGGAATTTTTAATAAATTCCCGAACGCATTCAATGGCGATTGGGGAGTAGGGAATTGAAGTTATGGACAGTCGTAATCGTGTGCCGGAAAACTGGTTTATCGATCCAATTCGACTAGGTGTCGCGGGGGCGTATTCAGATTTAGAGAACGACCCGCTCTCTTGGCAAGCAGATGCACTTTGTGCACAAACAGACCCTGAGGCCTTTTTCCCAGAAAAAGGTGGCTCTACAAGAGATGCAAAACGTATCTGCACTGGCTGCGAGGTTAAGGCTCAGTGTCTTGATTACGCGCTAGAGAACGATGAACGTTTTGGTATCTGGGGCGGTCTCTCAGAGCGTGAACGACGCAAGCTTAAGAAGCGCGCCTAAACTCACGGCTTCACGCCGTTGATCATGCAAACTGCTGTAGTAGCTGTCGTAGTAGTCCACGATGAGCCGGAGTATTTTTCTGCAACACTTTTAGCGCTAAAAAATCAATCGCGTTCAATAGAGCAGATCATTGTTCTCGATACTTCGCAAAATGATGAGTGTTCAAAAATTGCTGCCGATAATGGGATTGCCTCCGTTCACCGACTGTCGCCCGATTACTCTTTACAGCAATCTCTAGCTTTCGCTACAAAACACTTAGGTTCGGCTACCTGGCTCTGGTTACTCCATGATGACAGTGCACCAAAACCAGACGCCCTAGAGCATCTTCTAAGAGCGGTTGAGCTGTCTCCTTCAGTTGCAATTGCTGGCCCAAAACTTTTGAACTGGAGTAACGAAAAACTCATCGGGCAAATGGGTTTGACGCTCACTCGCGGTGGTGACCTGTTTTCAAAGGTCAATAACGAAATTGACCAATCTCAGCACGATGAAACAGCAGATGTAATGGCGGTGGGCACCGCCGCCGCATTAATCCGAGTTGATGTTCTAAAGCAGCTAAATGGATTTGATCCAGCTGCTCCTGAGTTAGCCGCTGATCTAGATTTCTCAATCAGAGCCAGAATGAGCGGCCATCGAGTAATTGTTGTTCCGCAGGCCAGAGTTTTGCATGCTGCTCTTTCACTTAGCGGCCAGCGCAACAAGTCTTGGTTAGGAGCGAAACCAAAATCTGCTCTGCGACGCTCCGCCATTCACCTGAGATTGGCCTACTCACCTTTACCACTGGCTATTTTGTTTTGGATTGCCCTGCCGGCGCTCGGAGTGATTCGTTCCATCGGTCGACTCATTGCCAAGCGCCCAGATCGTATTTGGTCGGAGCTATCTTCTGCGGCCTGGGGCTTTCTGACGATCTTTTCTCGACTATCTAGCCGGGCAAGAATTTCCAGGACCAAGGTGGTTGGCTTTTCCAAACTCAATGGCTTGAGAGCATCATGGCAAGACCTTAGAAATGCCAATCGCGCCGCACTTGAGGCTGAGCAGTCGCAGGCCACCCTGGCGGCTTTTGAGCGCGGTGAGTTTGAGGTTGAGAATCAAGAGTCCTCTCGCGGCTTTATTGCAGCTGGTGGACTTTGGATAGCTTTAGCAATCACAGCAATTAGCTTTAAATTTTTTCCAAGCAATCTGGCAGCGGTCGGTGGCGGGCTGCTACCTCTTAGTGATTCTTGGCTTTCACTTATCTCAAGAGCTGGAGCCAGCTTCCAACCAATTGGACTTGGTTACTTTGCCCCCAGTGATCCTTTTGTTTGGGTATTAGCGCTACTTGGAACAACTACTTTCTGGGCTCCATCGCTCTCGCTTGCTTTAGTTCTGCTTCTTTCCAAAGCCATAGCATTTGCTGGTGCTTGGAAAGTGATTTCGCTGATTACATCCTCAAATTTGGTTCGAAACCTCGCCGCCCTCAGCTTTGCATTTTGGCCAGCGCTAAGCCTTGCCCAGCAGGAGGCTCGGATCACTGCGGTTATTGCGCAGATACTGTTGCCCTGGTTAGTTTTTACAATGGCAAGAGCTGCCGGAATAGGCAAGCAAAGTTTTTCAACCCAGACCTGGTCATGGGTAGCTGTATCAGGGTTGCTTTTTTTTGCGGTTGCGGCAAGTGCGCCAAATATCATTCCGGTGCTCTTAGTAGCCCTTGCTCTTTTGATAGCAACCCACATCCGACGGATCGGTTACCTGATTTGGATTCCGCTGCCAGCTGCAGCAGTCTTTGGACCAACTGTTATCTACTACCTATTTCAGATTTTCCAGCCGCTAGCTTTGATGGCAGATCCCGGTCGGCCGCAGTCAAGCAGCACTGTTTCTTTCTGGCAGCAATTTCTAGGTGGAGCCAATTACGGAATTGAATTAGCACCGCTGGGAAGCGTTTCTAGCTGGCTGGTAATCCCAGTTGCAATTTGCGCTCTGCTTTCACTACTTACCAAGCGCTGGTTACTTGCCACCGGGCTTTGGTTCTCAGCCCTGCTGATTGCCGGTTTGAGCTGGTTGGTGGGAAACCTGTCCTTCGCCGCACTGGGCGTGGGATCGGCGGCGAGCACTCAGGAGTTTGTGAATGGCTCCGGTGCTGCTGGACTTGGCCTGGTCGGACTTTTGATGGCTGTTCTATTTGCAGTCTTTTTATCTGAATTTAGATCGGTTCGAATTGTTAAAACCGTGGCGGTTTTCAGCCTGGCCCTAAGCATTACTCCATCAATCGCAGTTTTTGCTTTAGCTAACCCAGAGGTGAAATACACCGATGGACGCGTTGTTCCTTCAATTGTTGCTGCAGAAGCTGCTGCTGGTAGTGGCTTGAAGTTGCTCTTGATTAGTCCAGAGCTAACCTCCGGCGGTGAAGTTATTTTTGGCGCCGAGGTAGTCAGCGGAGATGGTGTCCAGCTAGAAGATGTCAGTCTTAGTTATCGATTTGCACTCAATTCAATAAAGCAAGAGCGCGCTGAGGAATACCAAACCCTCGCTCAGCTTGTTGCCGATTTAGCTTCAGCAAATGGAGCTGATTTAAACAAAATAATTTCTCTTGCTGAAGTTGGCTACGTATTAGTTCCGGATGTCTCCTCGGTAATTTCCGCACAGTTGGCAATTTCGCTGGATTCGGTGGAGGAGTTAGAGACTGTTGGGCAAACAGATTTTGGTCGCCTATGGCGAGTTCGTGAACCGGTTGCAATAAGCGCCGAGGACGTCTCTGGATCTTTCTGGTCAATAACTAAAGGAGTTCAGCTAGCCGTCCTACTGGGGTTTGTGCTTCTGGCACTGCCTTCAATTAATCAGCGCAAGCGAGTCTCGGGCGATAGTGACATTTTTGTTGCGGCAGGAGAGGAGAACTAATGCTCAAGCGCATATTCCTACTTGTCTTTGTTGTTTGCGGAATTGTTGCCGGTTCTGTTACTTTGCCGACATTTAGTTTTCAAATCGGCAATACTGCTGCCGAAAGTGAACTAGTAGTTCAAGCTAGAGATCTTCAACTTGTTTGTCCGGGTGGTTTATACAAAGCCGGAGGGGCAACCGGTAATACCTTAGGAAACTTTGCCCAGGTCGGTCAGCCAAAATATTTCAGTGAGTTCAATTCCATGAACGGTGCCACGCTTTCGACTGATCAAGGCATCTTCACTGTGCAATCAGCGCAAGCACTCGGTAATCAGGAACCGCAGCAGGGCTCAACTCTTTTGAATGCCAATCAGTATCAAAAGCTAGCCGGAGCAACCCTGCACGGCCTTGCAGCAACAAACTGCCAACTACCAGCTAACGACATTTGGTTACTCGGTGGTGACACAACCACAGGTCGCGAGTCACTGTTAGTTATGCGAAACACCAGCGCCGTGGATGCAACTGTCAGCCTCGAGATCTTCAGTGAGGGGGGTCGGGTAAATGCCCCGGGTCTAAGTGGCATTTCAGTTGTCGCTGGGAAAACCACGGTAATTCCCTTGGCCGGCATCGTGCCAAAAACAAGAAGCTTCATGACTCATGTTCAATCCAGTGGTGGCGCTGTAGCCGCGTGGATTCAACAGCGCACTGTGCGCGGTCTTTCTGCGGCCGGTGTTGACTACGTATCACCTTCGCCAGCTTTTGCTAAAGAACTGGTGCTACCAGGATTATTCATTCGTGGCTCCGCTGAAATTGCCAAGCTAATTGCTAAGGATGCAAACTACCAAGACCTAGTCCCAGTGCTTCGAGTATTTGTACCAGGAACTGATGCTGCAACAGTTACAGCTCAGGTCGCAGGCTCTAATGCCAGCACTTTCGGAACAGTCGTTCGCCAGGTAGTAAATGCCGGAACGGTTATGGACATAGAAATTCCTGGCTTGAAAGACGGTGACTATGTGGCTGTAGTTTCGGCAGATCGAGACATACAGGCATCAATACGTTTTTCTCGAGTTAGCGCCACTACTAAACCTGATTTCACCTGGCTGACTGCAGCCGAAAAGTTCAGTGGTGCAAGAAACATAAGCATTCCAACCGAGGGAATTTCAAAGCTAAGTATTTACGATGTAGCTACGGGGGCTTATAAAGTACTTCCGGTTACACCGGGTAGCACCTATCGCTTTAGCGCTGGAGCAAATGAGATTGCAGCCAAGTTGATTATTGACATAGATTCCAGCGTTGCAAATCTTTCGGTATTGGACCAAAAGAATGTTGGCGGCAATCTAAAGGTTAATCTTCGCTAATAGCGATCTGGTGCCAACTCCCATGGCTCTTTGCCAATTAGATGACCAACTGCGGCAAAAACAAATTCTTCAATGTGCATGCGTTCATGTAGGGCATCTGTTCTTTTGTGGTGGCCTAGTCGTTCGATTGGTAAGCGGTAAATGATTATCTTCATTTGATCGCGCCGCACACCCCAGCGCCGAACACCCTTGGTCTCTGAGCTGATAGTTGGCGCATCGGCAACCTCCCACTTCAGATCAGCAAGTTCATCTGGCCAAGCATTTTTTAGAAAATCGCAGGTTCCAGAAACTATTTGCTCGAAGCTACTTAGGCGCCGGCCGCCACGAGATATTTGACTAGCCAAACTCTGGCGCATTCCACGCCCGTGTCTATCCCGATCGATACGGGGAAGGCCTGGGTCGTTGTCCATGGCCCAAGTTTATTTGACTGGCAGCCCCAGTAAACTTGGACTAATGAGCATTGATTGGGATTCCCTAGTAAAGACCTACGATGTCCGCGGTTTAGTCGGCATTTCACTTACAACTGAGATTGTTTCAGCTCTTGCCGCTGGATTTGTCGATGAGCTTGAAGCCGCCGGCCAGGATGTAATCGTTGGTCACGATATGAGGGACTCCTCTCCAGAATTTGCCAAAGCTTTTGCAGACGGAGCCAGAGCCAGAGGTGCCAACGTAGTTTCGATTGGGCTTTGTTCGACCGATGAATCGTATTTTGCATCTGGTTCACTAAATGCCCCAGCTGCCATGTTTACTGCCAGCCATAACCCAGCAACCTACAACGGAATTAAGTTTTCGCGCGCGGGGGCACGCGGCGTAAGCATGGACACCGGTTTAGGTGCCATCCGTGATCGTGCAAAAAAATATTTAGAGACATCGATTGGCCAAGTTACCCAGCCAGGAAGTTTTCGAGAGCTAGATGTCCTATCTGCCTACGCTAAGTATTTGCGGGATCTTGTTGATCTCAGTTCAATAAGAAAACTAAAGGTAGTAGTGGATGCCGGAAACGGCATGGGCGGCTTAACGGTGCCAGCGGTATTGGGAGAGTCGGCAAACCTAAGTCAGTTACCGCTAGAGATAATCCCGATGTATTTTGAACTAGATGGATCATTTCCAAACCACGAAGCTAACCCACTTGATCCAAAAAATTTAGTAGACATTCAAAAGGCTGTGGTTGAGCACAATGCTGACATTGGTTTAGCTTTTGACGGAGATGCCGATCGCTGCTTTGTGGTTGATGAAAACGGCAACCCGGTTAACCCTTCAGCAATTGCCGCGATTGTGGCAAGGCGCGAAATTGCGCGAGAGAGGGCTTCGAACCCTGATGCGCAAATCACAGTGCTACACAATTTGTTAACCTCAAGAATTGTTCAAGAGGTAATTGCACTTGACGGTGCGAGGCCAGTAAGAACCAAGGTTGGCCACTCCCTAATCAAAGATGAGATGGCCAGAACCAACGCCATCTTTGGTGGCGAGCATTCAGCGCACTACTACTTCAGAGATTTTTGGGGTGCAGATAACGGCATGCTAGCTGCCATGCACGTCTTGGCAGAGTTTGGATCCCAAGCTAAACCTCTGTCTGCATTTGCTAAGGAGTATGACCCTTATAACCTAAGCGGCGAGATCAACTCCACGGTTTCAGATGTGCCAGCCGCCAAAGAGCGAATCCGCACGGCCTTTGCCGGGCGAGCTGACTTTGAGGAGTTTGATGGCATCACAGCCCAAGGCAAGCCTGCCGATGCGGGTTCCTGGTGGTGGTTTAACGTTCGAAGTTCAAATACTGAACCTTTGCTGCGGTTAAACGTCGAGGCTTCTAATCAGGCCTTGATGATTCAAATTCGAGACGAAGTGCTAAAGCTCATCCAGCAGAAAGCTTGAGTTAGGCAGCAAAATCGGCCTAAAACACCGAATAAAAAGGTTGCCCGTTTATAGTTCCGCTCTATTGGTGTTGAATTGAGATAGTTGATCAGTGCAGCCAATGAGGGCAGCAAGACACGAGGGGTAAATGGCTCAAAAGATTTTGGTCATCGATGATGACAACGCGCTTCGTGAAATGGTTGGCATTGTGCTGGAGGCCGAAGGCTATTCAGTAAGTAACCACGACGCCGGAACAGGTGCGCTGGAAACATATAAGAGTGAAAATCCTGACCTTGTTCTTCTAGATGTAATGCTTCCTGGAAAAGATGGCATCGAGGTTTGCCAAGAAATCCGCGCCGTTGCCGGTGTTCCAATAATTATGTTGACTGCAAAGACCGAAAGCGAAGATGTTGTTCGTGGTTTAGAGGCAGGTGCTGATGACTACGTGGTGAAGCCGTTTGATCCAGTAGTGCTGCTAGCCAGAATTCGTGCACGACTTCGCCCACTTGCCGGTGCACCAAGTGAGGTTGTTCAGATTGGCCCACTTACCTTAGATGTTGTCGGCCACGAGGTAAAGCGTGGAAATAAAAAAGTATTACTCACTCCATTGGAATTCAATTTGCTATTAACTTTGGCTCTAAAGCCAAAGCAGGTATTTACACGCGAGATGCTGCTTGAGACTGTTTGGGGCTATCACTATAAAGCTGACACCAGATTGGTAAACGTTCACGTTCAGCGACTGAGGTCAAAAATTGAAGATGATCCTGATAATCCAAAGATCGTAACCACGGTGCGTGGCATTGGATATAAGGCTGGCTTAGGATAAATGTTTTTTCGAGCAGCCGCTGATTGGGCGCTCGGTCTTTTTCGCCGATTCCTTCAGGTTCGAGCAGTTTTTACGACCGTAGTGCTCTCTGGGATAGCACTTTTGATTGTGGGCGGATTTCTTTCCTACTCAATTGGTAACGGTCTTTACCAAACACGCGTGACTCAAATCCTTGCTGAGTCAGAGCGTGGAGTTGTTGAGATTCAAAATACATTTTCTGCATCTACTGTCACAGATGAAATTGCCCTAC
>WLGC01000002.1 GCA_009703465.1 Actinomycetota bacterium
AGGCCACACTTGATTTGGTTTCCGACTCAACTACCGCGAGTGCTCTTCATCTAATTATTGAAGCCAAGAAATTCGCTGAGGCTTCTGTCATTATTGACCACCGCGGAGTAGCCACACTGGGCGAGAACATAGAGATAATCGTCGGTGATGAAGCTCAACTGACTGTTATCTCAATTCAGGATTGGCATGAGTCCAGTGTTCACGCCTCAACACAGATTGCCAAGCTAGGTAGAAACTCTAAACTGAAGCACCTTGTTGTAAGCTTGGGCGGTAAAACGGTAAGAGTTGCCAGTTCGACAGAATTCACCCAGCCTGGCGCTGAAGTAGAAATGCTTGGCATGTATTTCGCCGACGCCGGTCAATACATTGAGAATCGCCTCTATGTCGATCATGCGGTTCCTAATTGCAAATCCCGCGTTACATATAAAGGGGCATTGCAGGGAGAAAAGGCCCACACAGTTTGGGTTGGCGATGTCCTAATCAGAATGGCGGCCGAAGGCACTGACACCTACGAGCTCAATAGAAATCTATTGCTGACCGAGGGAGCGCGCGCGGACTCAGTTCCAAATCTTGAAATTGAAACTGGAAAGATTGAAGGCGCCGGTCACGCCTCTGCTTCCGGAAGATTTGACGACGAGCAACTTTTTTACCTTCAGGCTCGCGGAATCACTGAAGATGAGGCACGTCGCCTTGTTGTCCGAGGCTTCCTAAACGAAATCATCCAGAAAATTGGAAACCAAGAGATTGAATCGCGCCTCAGCGCTTCGATTGAGGCAGAGCTGGCAAGGAGTGCGTCCTAATGACAATTCGTATTTGTGCCGTAGAAGACATCAAACCCGGCAAAGCTATCCGTGCCAAGGTAGGTGACCGGGCAATAGCAATCGTGCGTACCAAGGCTGGGGAGATCAAGGCCCTCGATGACAAGTGCTCCCACGGAGAGATTTCACTAAGTGAGGGTTTTGTTGACAACGAGACGATCGAGTGTTGGGCCCATGGAGCAAAGTTTTCCCTAGACACAGGTGAAGCCCTAACTCTTCCTGCATTTGAACCGGTCGCCGTCTATGAGGTTTTGGTTGAAAACGGCGATATCTTCCTAGAACTTCCAGCTGATTCATAACGATTTACAATTCGAGACTTTAGAAAAGAGAGAGCAATGGCGACACTTGAAATCAAGAACCTCCACGTCACAGTTGAGACGGAGCAAGGCACCAAGGAGATTCTCCGCGGCGTGGATCTAGTTATCAAA
This sequence comes from Actinomycetota bacterium, assembly GCA_009703465.1. Taxonomy (GTDB): domain Bacteria; phylum Actinomycetota; class Actinomycetes; order Actinomycetales; family Microbacteriaceae; genus Rhodoluna. The sequence continues at coordinate 1,247 of WLGC01000002.1, forward strand.
AGCGGCGAAACTCACGCAATCATGGGGCCTAACGGCTCGGGCAAGTCAACCCTTGCTTACACAATTGCCGGCCACCCTAAGTACACCGTAACCAAAGGTGAGATCTTGCTAGATGGTGAAGATGTTCTAGACATGAGTGTGGATGAAAGAGCACGCGCAGGTCTTTTTCTTGCAATGCAGTATCCCGTAGAAATTCCAGGAGTATCAGTTTCTAACTTCCTAAGGACTGCAAAGACTGCCGTCGCAGGCGAGGCGCCTGCGCTTCGCACCTGGATCAAAGAAGTACGAGAATCTATGGAAAGTTTGAAAATGGATTCGTCATTTACAGAGCGAAATGTAAATGAGGGATTCTCTGGTGGAGAGAAGAAGCGTCACGAAATCTTGCAACTAGATCTATTGAAGCCAAAGATCGCTGTTCTAGATGAAACTGACTCTGGGCTTGACGTGGACGCACTCAAGATAGTTTCTGAAGGTGTCAATCGAGCAAAATCAGAGGGAGACTTTGGTCTTCTTCTGATTACTCACTACACAAGAATTCTTCGCTACATTAAGCCTGATTTTGTTCACGTTTTCGTTGAGGGCAAAGTTGCAGAGCAGGGTGGACCTGAACTTGCTGACCGCCTAGAAGCTGAAGGCTACGACCGATACGCAACGGTGTAAAAAAATGACAGCCACTGAATTAGATCCGGTTTTATACGATCGAGTAATTGAGGCACTTAAAGATGTAATTGATCCAGAAATTGGAGTCAACATCGTCGACCTAGGGCTAATCTACGGATTGCAAAAGTCAGAGGATGGCAATCTGCTAATTAACATGACCCTCACCTCAGCCGGCTGCCCACTTACCGATGTTCTTGAGGAGCAGACCGGGGAAGCGCTGGACGGTGTTGTTGAGGCGTACCGAATTAACTGGGTTTGGATGCCACCGTGGGGTCCTGAGAAAATCACCGAAGATGGTCGCGAGCAGATGCGATCGATTGGCTTTTCAATTTAGCCAGCAAAAAACCCTCGAGCGATAAGCCCGAGGGTTTTTCAAATTCTGGTCTAGCCTTTGAGTTTCTTTACTCCCAGCCAAGCAAGCGGGAACAAAGCTGCCGCAGCAACGGCCTTGACCGCATCCCAGATTAGGTACGGCGCCATGATTGTTGCTGCTGAGATGAGGTCACCGCCAGTTGCAACCGCTGCTAGAACTGGAACACCAAAGATATATATAACTAAAGAGCCAACTGCGTAACTAACAAACATCTTGACTGAGTGTGAGCTCCAAGTGCGCTCGGCTAGGTAGCCGATGACGAACGCCGCCGCAATGAACCCGATTACAAAACCAAAGGTCGCACCCATTACAGCCTGCAAGCCAGTAGCGTGCGATCCGTCGGCAAGAGGAGCAAAAACTGGCAGGCCAACAACTCCTAGGGTTGCGTATAGCAACATAGAAAGAGAGCCGCGAATTGAGCCTAGAGCAGCCCCAACCAGCAGAACGCTTAAGGTTTGAAAAGTAAATGGCACTGGAGAAGCCGGGATCACTAACTGAGCAGCAACTGCTGTGAGAATTGCTCCAGAGGCAATCAGGGCAATGTCCGCGGCTAGACTGCGAGGAATTACGCGGTCAACAATGGTTAATCTTGGCGCAAGGGTGAGTGACATCTCGATCTTTCTCTTATAAAAGGTGTTGAGACGATTGTAGACTAGGACTTTTGTTGCTTGTAGATCGTTAGCCACAATTCCCAACCAAGTTTTTGGAGATTTTTGATGATTAACGTGCGCGACTTAGAAATTCGAATCGGTGCTCGTACGCTGATGAGCGGGGTCAACTTCAGGGTTGATAAAGGCGACAAAGTTGGGCTAGTGGGCCGAAACGGAGCTGGTAAGACTACGCTGACAAAAATTCTTGCTGGGGATTCGCAACCAGATCAGGGGTCAGTTAGCCGGATGGGCGAAATCGGCTACTTGCCACAGGATCCCCGCACCGGTGACCCAGAGGAGCTTGCTAGAACCAGAATTTTGAATGCCCGAGGGCTCGGCGATCTGATGACCGGAATGACTAAAGCCACCGAGGACATGGCAAGCATTGACGAACTTGTTTTTGATGCTGCCATGACGCGCTATTCAAAGCTAGAAGAACGCTTTCAAAATGGTGGCGGCTATGCAGCGGAGGCTGAGGCGGCGGCCATCGCAAGCAACCTAGGTTTGAAGGATCACATTCTCGATCAGCCACTCAAGACTCTCTCCGGTGGTCAACGAAGAAGAATCGAATTAGCCCGAATTCTCTTTAGTGCTGCAGAGACCATGATTCTCGATGAACCTACGAACCACCTAGATGCTGATTCAGTTGTTTGGCTGCGTGAATTTCTTAAGTCCTATCAGGGTGGATTAATAGTGATTAGCCACGATGTTGATCTCGTCGAGGAAACTGTTAACCGTGTGTTCTACCTAGATGGAAATCGCTGCGTCATTGATGTTTACAACATGGGTTGGAATGCCTATAAAAAAGCCCGCGAATCTGATGAAGAGAGAAGAAAGCGGGACCGAGCGATAGCAGAAAAGAAGGCAAGCACACTCCAACTTCAGGCAGCCAAGTTTGGCGCCAAGGCTTCCAAGGCAGTTGCTGCAAAGCAGATGGTTCGAAGAGCCGAGTCACTAATGAATTCTTTGGATGATGTGCGCGATGTAGAGCGCGTTGCCAAGATTAAGTTTCCAGACCCAGCTCCATGTGGACGCACACCTCTCATGGCTGAGAACCTGAGCAAGAGCTACGGTTCACTAGAAATTTTCACCGCTGTAGATCTAGCGATTGATAAGGGTTCCAAAGTCGTAATTATCGGTCTGAACGGTGCTGGTAAAACAACCTTGTTAAGAATGCTCGCAGGACTTGAGAAGCCCGATACTGGAAAGATACTCGAAGGTCACGGCCTAAAAGTAGGCTATTTCGCTCAAGAGCACGAGACCCTCGATGTTAAGAGAACCGTGCTTCAAAACATGCAAGATGCTGCCCCGCAGCTAGCTGACACCGATGCCAGGAAAGTTCTTGGATCTTTCTTATTCACCGGTGACGATGTAAGCAAGCCGGCCGGAGTTTTATCCGGAGGTGAGAAAACCAGACTCGCCTTGGCCTCGCTAGTTGTGTCATCGGCCAATGTGCTGCTGCTAGATGAACCTACAAATAACCTTGATCCAGCCAGCCGAGAAGAGATTCTTCGAGCACTCAGCACCTTTACCGGAGCCGTGGTTCTCGTGTCACACGATGTGGGTGCCGTTTTGGCTTTGAACCCGGAGCGAGTGCTGATCCTTCCGGATGGAGATGAAGATCACTGGAACGATGGCTACGCCGAGCTAATCGCTCTTAGTTAACGATTTGCTTCATCTTCGATTTTTTTATCTTCATCGCCAAATTTTTTTCGAAGCTTAGGTCTGTAGCTTGCATCTAGCGCAAGACGCCGCACATGGATTTCCTCTCGGACCGCAAACCAGAGTGCTCCAAAAGCTAAAACAGCAAAGAGAATCCACTGAAATGCATAGCTCAAGTGGTTTCCTTCATTCGGGGCAGGGCGGGGAAGGGCTTTTGGTAAATCGTTGTTATTGCTCGACTTATCGAGCCGCAGATAAAAACTCTTAATCACAGGTTCGGCCAAATCTTGTTTTTCGATAAAGGATTCGATGTTTATAGTTGCAATTTGACCTGCAGGCGCATCGCGACCAAGGGTGGGCTCAGCCGGTCTAATCCGACCTGTAATTGTTTGGATCTCGGAACTAGGAAGTGGATTTACGTCAGGGGAGTCAGACAGATTTCCGGTGGGCAGCCATCCCGCTTCAATAGCGATTAATTCTCCGCTGGTTAACTCAAAAGGAATCAGTTGGAGAAAGCCTGGTTGTCCGTTTAGCGGCCTATTTCTAACCAAAACCGTATCTTCAATTAAGAATTTGCCACTCACTTCAACGGGTAGCCACTCTAAACCTGGATCAAAAGTGTCTTGCACTGAAACTGAATCAAGTGGAACTGAGGGTCGGTCGTAATTTTGGGCAATTAGTTGAATTTTCTCAACGGCTTGAGATCGTCTATCAAACTGCCATTGTGAAAGGAATACACAGGCAACTGCAAAAAGCGTAGCGATTAGAAACCAGACTGCCCAGCGCTTCCAAGACTCTAAGTACTTCATTTCAGCTTTTCTGTATCAAGGTAAAAATCTCGGCTATTTAGGTATTCAATCAGAAAATCCAGATGGTCTTCGCAGGCCAACCACGTTTTGGTTCGATCGGGACCGTGAATTTTTGGATTGCGCCAGTTGACTCTAGAGCTGGCCGGAAGTTGACAACCAGAGCGTGAGCAAACTACCGGCTCACTATTTGTTTGTTGTTGGCTTGTCATAGATTCCAACGTCCAAAATCCGCGTCGGTGCTATTGCTCTAGCTACACCACTTGATTGACTAGAGCCAACCGCGTTGGCAATTACAACGGCAAAGTAAGGAAGGAAAATAGCTCCAGCAAAAAATACCCACATCAGCCAACCTTGCACCATCACCGCAAGAATTATGCAGACAACGCGGATGCTCATTGCAGCGGTGTATTTGATCATTCGCCCACGGCGCTCCGCCTCAGGCGAGAGCTCTAGCGAGGTGACACTCTGGGGCTTGGCCATTGGGCTAACTTTCGATCAATTGAATCACTACTGAAAAGACTAGACTTAACTCAAGTAAAGCCAGAAACTGCGTCTTCTATTCCAGAATTCCTGAGATAAAGTGCTGAAAGTACCGAAGGGGTCTTTAGATTGAATCTTGCCAGAACCGTTCTAATAACCGGTGGCAACCGAGGCATCGGTTACTCAATCGCCCAGGAGTATGTAGCCCTTGGTCATCGAGTTGCTGTATCGGCTAGGACTGGACAGGGCCCCAAGGGATCACTTACCGTAATAGCCGATGTCACGGATCCAGAATCGCTTGACCGAGCCATCTCTGAGGTGGAGGCAAAGCTTGGACCAATAGAGATTCTGGTTGCCAATGCGGGAATCACCAAAGACACCCTTCTGATGCGAATGTCCGACGAAGAGTTTGAAAGCGTGATTGACACTAACCTCAATGGAGTTTTTAGAGTTATCAAGCGAGCATCAAAAAGTATGATCAAGGCCAAGTTCGGTCGAATAGTTCTAATCGGTTCAGTGGTTGGTCTGCTGGGCTCGGCCGGACAGGTTAATTACTCCGCCTCAAAATCTGCGCTGGTAGGTTTGGCTCGCTCAATAACCAGAGAGCTCGGTGCTCGTGGAATAACTGCCAACGTCGTGGCCCCAGGATTTATAAACACCGATATGACCGCGGAGTTACCAGAAGCTCAGCAGCTTGAATACAAAAAAAGCATTCCTCTCGGCAGATTCGCTGAGGCTGAAGAAGTTGCAAAAGTTGTCACCTGGCTAACCAGTGACGATGCTTCTTACATTTCCGGTGCAGTAATTCCAGTTGATGGCGGATTAGGGATGGGTCACTAAACATGACTGAATCTAATGGCGCAGTACTTTCACCTGGCAGCCTTGACGGAAAAGTTGCTCTAGTTACCGGCTCCTCGAGGGGAATAGGCGCCGACACTGTAAACATTTTTGCCAACGCCGGTGCTGCAGTTGTCATCAACTACCGAAACAAGCAGTCGCGCGCTGACAAGATTGTTGACTCAATCAAGGAGCGTGGCGGCCAAGCAATTGCAGTAGGCGCGGATCTAACCGATCAGCAGTCGGTTCTTGCAATGTTTCAGGAAGCAAACAAAAAATTTGGTCCAATTGACATTCTGGTCATGAACGCTTCTGGCGGCATGGAAGCTGGCATGGGCGAGGACTACGCGATGAAGCTAAACCGCGACTCTCAGTTATCACTGCTAAAAACCGCACTTCCATTTTTATCTAAGGACTCAAGGGTGGTCTTTGTGACCAGTCACCAGGCACACTTTATACACAGCACGCCAACCATGCCGGAATATCTTCCAGTAGCACTTTCAAAGCGTGCAGGTGAAGATGCGCTTAGGGAGATGATTCCAGAACTGACAGCCAAGGGTGTTGGATTCGTTGTGGTCTCCGGTGACATGATTGAAGGAACAATTACGGCAACCCTTTTGGAACGCGCAAATCCGGGTGCAATCGAGTCTCGACGTCAAAACGCCGGCAAGCTTTACAACGTCGCAGAATTTGCGGGCGAGATAGCCCTTGCGGCAGTTGAACCAATTAAGGCGGATAACACCCGTTTAGTTGGGGACACCTCTAGCTTCAGATAGAAAATATTTAAGCTATTTCAGGTGTGGAATTAGATCTGATAAGTCCAGTGATTCAAGGACGAGGTCTGCCTTTTCTCTCAGAATTGGTTTTGCATTGAAGGCCACGCCTAGATCGGCCGCCGCCAACATATCAATGTCATTTGCACCATCGCCGATAGCAACCGTTTCGGAAAGGCCACTTAGTGATCGCCATTCTAAAAGGGCAGTAGCTTTTGCAGCTCTGTCAATAACTTCACCCAGCAGGTTTCCTGTGATAACTCCGTTCACAATTTCTAGCTGATTTGCCCGGTGGAAATCCAAACCCACTTCACGCGCCAAAGGTTCTAGCAATTGTGTGAAGCCACCGGAAACGGCACCGACCAAACCGCCGGAATCGTGAACAGCAGCGATTAGCTGTCTTGCACCAGTTGAAAGATTTAACTTCTTCTGAACCTGAGAAATGACCAGTTCTGGAAGCCCGGCCAGATGAGAAACTCTTTGCCTAAGGCTCTGCTCAAAATCCAACTCTCCGGCCATTGCACGATTAGTAATCTCGGCAACTGTTTCGCGGACGCCGGCTTCCTCAGCAAGTAACTCAATTACTTCCTCGCGAATTAGTGTTGAGTCAACATCAAATACCAGAAGGTATCTCTTCATGCCTGACTCCCTAGAAATGTATTTGCTGCGGTTGTTTGAAACTTACCCGCGTCTATCAAGATACCTCAACCTAAAAGCACATAGGCTTAAGCTATGTCTCGGGTTATTGATCTCAACAACATCACGGTTATTCGAGATAATCGAGCCATTCTCAATAACGTTGATTGGCAGGTTGAGTCAGATCAACGATGGGTAATCATTGGGCCAAACGGTGCAGGTAAAACTACTCTGCTTAGAGTGGCCGCAGCTCAAATCCATCCCAGTAGCGGTCAGGCAGTAATCCTGGAGCAGCAGCTAGGCCAGGTAAATGTCTTCGAACTCAGAACTCGTATCGGCTTTGCTTCCTCTGCTTTGGCTTCTCATATTCCAAACTCTGAGACTGTTCTAGATGTTGTAATGACTGCCAGCTACGCGGTAACTGGACGCTGGAAAGAAAAGTATGAAGACATTGATGAGCGTAGAGCCAGGAGAGTGCTGAGCGAGTGGGATCTAGAGGACTATGCCGAGCGTGCCTTTGGAACTTTGAGCGATGGAGAACGTAAGCGAACTCAGATTGCACGAGCTGTAATGCCAGATCCAGAACTTCTGCTTCTTGACGAACCAGTGGCCAGCCTAGACATTGCCGCCAGAGAGCAAACCTTGAAAATCATAGGTTCCTACGCGAGCACACCACTGGCTCCAGCCATGGTCATGGTGACCCACCACTTGGAGGAGATACCAGCCGGCTTCACCCACGCACTGATACTCAGCCAAGGTCAGGTCTTCGCAGCGGGTGAGATATCAGCAACAATCACTAGTGACAAGGTTTCCGAGGCCTTTGGCTTTGGTCTTATTGTTGAGCGGGTCGATGGTCGATTCAGGGCCAGGGCCAGCTAGCCCAAGCAGCGCTTTTCAAGCTGGCGGGGCTCTGGTATGCTGATGACTTATGCCCCGTGAGGGCAGTATCGATTTAAAACATACGGAGATCTAATGAAGGCAGACATTCACCCAACTTACGAAGCAGTGGTTTTTCGTGACCTTGCATCGGGTGTAGCGTTTCTAACTCGCTCAACAGTGACCAGCTCAAAAACTATTGAGTGGGAAGACGGCAACTCTTATCCAGTGTTTGATGTTGAAATCTCTTCAGAATCGCACCCTTTTTACACTGGTAAGCAGAGAATCATGGATGCTGCCGGACGCGTGGAGAGATTCAACGCAAGATACAAGGGCTTCGGCGCCTAAAACAAACTTCGGAACTTATGTTCCGCGAGAACCGCAGGTTGTCCACACGGCCTGCAGGTTGAGACCAAAAGGCTCCGCTTCGGCGGGGCTTTTTGTTTTAACTTGCTTCTGAATCCAACTTGAGTGGCCAACCGCGGACCGCCTTGTAATCGGGGTTCACGCTTCTTTTCATGTAAGCCTCAAAGTCTGCATCTAGCTCCTGACTCCAAATCGCTTGATTTGCGTGGAGGGCACCTAGCGATTCTGGAAGGTCAGCGGCAAAACGACGAGCAATAGCTTGAGCCACTTGTCCTGCCGCAATAGCATCGGCTGTCGCGTTATGGGCATCAGATAATTTCACCTTATAAAACTCGGCAGCATTTTCCAGACGTCGTTTGCCTTTTCGATATTTGTCTTTGTACTTGTCGATTACAAGTGGATCAATGATTGAACCAAGTTTTAGTGGCTCTAAGCCATAACGAAGTGCCTCGTAATGAAGAATTGTGAAATCGTATGGTGCGTTGTAAGCAACCACTGGCAACCCTCTGGAAAAAAAGCCGGTTAGGGTTTCGATGATTTCTGCAACGACTTCGTTTGCGGGGGCGCCTTTTTGTTGGGCAATCTCGGTGGTGATTCCATGAACCGAACTTGCCTCAATTGGAATTGGAATTCCAGGATTTGCTAACCATTCAAGATTCTTGCCGACAACCTCTCCGTGATGATCAAGTTCCACAGCGCAGGCGGAAACAATCCTGGCCTCCGATAAAACCAGCCCGGTGGTTTCAAGATCGAAAACTGCGATCTGCTTTGCCCACTCTGGAAGATCTGGTTCAAAATTAATATCTAGTTCTTGATTCATGTAATCAGGCTATTGGACACTTAGGACATAGCCCTGCTGAACGCGCGATTTAGATTAGACAGGCGTCAAGGTCTAAACTGAACTGTGTCAGTCAAAAGTAACATGGTCCTAATTTCGAAGAAGTTGGCCGAATCTGCCGCCGCAAGGGCGATTGAAAAGTCAGTCTCGGTTAGCGGCTGTAAAAGCGCATACTGGTTTTACCCAGGCCCAACTCTTGAAGCTCCCGCAATCGTTCTAATTCACGGCTACCGAGGCAATCACCGAGGTCTTGAAGCAATTGCCGGAGCACTTGATGACTTCAATGTTTACATTCCAGATTTACCGGGTTTCGGTAAATCCGAGTCATTTGAAGAGAACCACAGCATCCAAAACTACGCCAATTGGCTAAGTGACTTCATCACCGCACTTGACCTCGATAGAAAACCAATTCTTCTTGGTCACAGCTTTGGCAGCATTATTTGCGCGGCCTTTGCAGCAAATAGTAATCAAATTTCGATGCTAGTTCTGGAGAATCCGGTTTCTGCACCCGCTCTAGAAGGAGATAAGGTTTTCATCTCAAAGCTCACGGAAAAGTTTTTTAGAGTGATTGGCTCTGTGCGCCCGAGCCTAGCTGATTGGCTTCTAAAAAGTTGGCCGATGGTCCGCGGTATGAGCATAGTTATGACTAAAACCCGAGACCGTGAACTTAGAGCTTGGATTCACAAGCAGCACGACGATAACTTCAGTGATTTTGCCAGTACTAGAGTTGCGCTCGAAGGCTATGCCGCATCCATTTCAGACAATGTTAGAAATTACTCAGGCAAGTTCCAGGTTCCTACGCTTGTGATTATCGGTGATCGAGACGAGATAACCTCAACTGAACACCAGCAGAAAATGACAGATTCAATACCAGTTAGAAAGTATCTGAGTCTGCACCAGGGGATAGGGCACCTAACCCACTATGAGAGCCCCGCGCTGGTGGCTGACGACATTCGTACCTTTGTCACGGAAAACTCGCAAGGGATCTCAAATGGATGACATCTACTTTGACGCAAGATATATTCGCGTTGGAAGGCACGATGGGATTAGCCGATTCTCAACTGGCTTGGTTCATGAGCTACATAAAGTGACCCCTTTGGTTGTCCTCGTCCACGATTTACGTCAGCTGGAAATACTGCCCAAGAACATTCGCTACGAAATGATTCCACAACCAACATCTCTACTGGAGCCACTACTTGCCCTCAAGCTCAATAAGCTAGGTGCAAAAATTGTTTTCTCGCCGATGCAAACGATGGGCTCGTTCGGCCGTAAGTTCAAGTTGGTTCTCACTGTTCACGACTTTATTTACTACCGACACCCCGCGCCACCTCCGACATTCTCGCTATTGGTCAGATTGCTCTGGCGCCTTTATCATCTGAGTTACTGGCCGCAGCGCCTGCTGCTCAGCCGCCCAGATGCTGTTGTTACTGTTTCTAAAACAACTGAAGCGCTGACCCAAAAGCATCGCCTTACCAAAAAGAAAGTTTGGGTGGTGCCGAATGCTGCCGAATTGGTTGAAGAAGGCTACGTCACACCGTCCGCTCCAGTAAGCAAAAAACTTGTTTACATGGGCAGTTTCATGGATTACAAGAATGTTGAACTGCTTATAGCTGGAATGAAATTTTTACCCGGTTTCGAACTTCACCTTCTCAGTCCAATAACAAAGCAAAGACAGAATGACTTGACCGCATTAGGTGCGCAGGAAGATTCAGTGATTTTCCACAACGGAGTAAGCGAACAGAAGTATCACGAACTACTCAGTCAAGCCACAGCCTTAGTCAGCGCGTCAAGAGACGAGGGGTTTGGAATTCCACTTGTTGAGGCAATGGAAAGGGGAATCCCTGTTGTTTGCTCTGAAATAGAAATTTTCAAAGAGATTTGCGGACCAGCTGGGATTTACTTCGATCCGAATGATGAGGAAGGCTTTGCTGACTCAATTAAGCAACTAACCGACGAAGATGTATGGAAAAGATATTCACAACTTGGGCTAGTGCAATCACAGAACTTTACCTGGGAAAAATCAGCGGCAGTTTTGCTTAGTGTTCTGAGAGATCTCTAAAGCTGTTCCTTGAGCAGATCAAGGTGCAGAGTTCTTGGCTCATAGGACCTAACCCGCCATTTTTCGTCATCGTGCACTAAAACATTGAGGCAGGCGTTTCCGAGTCGCTCACCTTCTCGAGGGAGCTCTCCATCGCTCACAATTCTAAGAAGCACTCGGATTAATGCCCCGTGCGAAACAGCAATGACTCTTTTGCCTCTGAAAGTGGTTGCTAGGGTGCTAAGCAGCAAATTAGCGCGCTGCTCGAGATCGACAAGGGATTCGCCACCTGGCACCTCATTGGTATTCGAGTACCGAGCTACCCATTCTTCATGCATTAATCCTTCCGCTTCGCCGAAGGATCGTTCTATCAAAAGTGGCTCAATGACTGGCTGAGTAAATTTATTTTTATTAGCAACAATCTCGGCGGTATCCTTTGCCCGAATCAAAGGAGAAGTTATTACCGTGTCCCAGTGGTCCGGATTGATTGCCGCTGCAGCATCTTTTGCCTGTGCGATACCGGTTTCGTTTAGCAGAGTATCGGTAACTCCTTGAAGTCGAAAATCAATATTCCAGTCGGTCTGACCGTGACGCAAGAGACCAAGGATTGTTTCAGACATTCAGCAATCTTCCAAGTACTAGAGAAGCGTTTGCTTCGATTTTTACTTCAGCAAGTTCATCGGCTTTGGTTTTTCCAAGGTTTACGATGTAAATCGGTATCTTTGACTTAGCCGCTCTACGAACAAATCTTAAGCCAGAATTCACCGATAGTGATGTACCGACAACCAGCATTGCTTGGGCCTGATCAACGGCTTTCATGGCGATTTCAACTCTCTGCGTTGGCACAGACTCTCCAAAAAACACCACATCCGGCTTGAGAAGACCGTTGCAGGTAAGGCAGTTCGGGACCTGAAAGCCTGCCGTCTCCAGAACTTCAGCATCGCCATCAGGAGTGAATTCAACTTCCATGCTTCGGCTGACAGTTGGGTTCAGTTGTTCTAGAAAAGAATCCATTTCACGGCGGGCAATTACCGCTTTGCAATTCATGCAAATCACTTGGTCCAGTCGGCCGTGCAAGTCAATTACATTTTTGCTACCAGCTTTTTGATGCAACTGATCGACATTCTGGGTTATGACAGCGGAAAGTTTCCCGTTTTGTTCTGCAATGGAAAGAGCATGGTGTGCAGGATTTGGCTTAGCTTGAGCGATTCGATTCCAGCCAAAGTAACTTCTAGCCCAGTATCTCTGTCTAGCCTCTGCAGAGCCCATAAACACATCAAAAGTCATTGGATGCCGGGGCTCTTTTCCGGCACCTCGGTAGTCAGGGATTCCTGAATCGGTGCTTATTCCAGCTCCGCTCAGCACTAAGACTTCTTGCGTGGACAGTTTTTCAGCCGCGAAATCTAGGGCAAAGGAGGCTGCCGCACTTAGTGACTCAAGCTGATTCATCTAGTCAATTCTATTTTGGTTAGTTCGACTTTCTTTTCTGTGCTACTCGAAAGAAATAAACCCTGGTCTTGTTAGACCAGGGTTTAGTGTCCGAAAGGGGACTTGAACCCCTACCCTCGTAAGAGGACTAACACCTCAAGCTAGCGCGTCTGCCATTCCGCCACCCGGACCGGGTATTTTCGATGCTACCAGAAATATATTTTCCATCTTTGAGTGCTGGTCTAACTGTTAATTTCGTTGTAGTTTAGGGCTATGGCTCAGGATGCTCGTATTGCTCTTCAACAATTCATCGCTTCTGTTGAACGACACTTCGAAGCGGTAGCGTCTCGCCGAGGCGCAAATGACCCGGCGGTTGAGCAGGCTTACTATCAATTAGAAGATTCATTCCTAAACTACGAAGAAGCTCTGAGTGAAACATATGAAGAGTACCTGCCAATTTCATTGGCTGAAGAAGAGAACGATTGAACTTATTTGATGCCTTAGTTCTTGGTATCGTTCAAGGCCTCACCGAATTTCTACCGATTTCATCAAGTGCCCACGTTCAAATAGCCCAACAGCTACTGAACCTAGGAGAGATGTCTAAGCCTCAACTGACGGCATTCATAGCAACAATTCAACTTGGCACCGAGACGGCAGTGGTTATTTACTTCTGGAAAGACATAGTCCGGATTATAAAGTCATTTTTTACTTCACTTTTTCGCCGTTCCGACCTAACTACTGAGGTCAGTAGAGACGCAAAACTGGGCTGGCTAATTATCTGGGGGACGGTTCCAGTTGTTGTTTTAGGGTTAGCCTTCAGTGGCATCATCGAGAATCAGTTGAGAAACCTATGGATCATTGCTTTTTCCCTGATTATTTTTGGACTAGTCCTTGGCGTCGCCGACCGTTATGGCAAGCGAACAAAATCAATAGAGCAATTGACAACCAAGCATGGAATCCTTTTTGGACTAGGTCAAGCGCTAGCCCTTATTCCCGGAGTCTCAAGATCTGGTGGAACAATATCGGTTGGTCTTTTTCTTGGCTACAGTCGTCAGGCAGCAGCTAGGTACAGTTTTCTGTTGGCGATTCCAGCTGTGATTGCTAGTGGTCTCTATCAATTTCTGAAGACTTATTCAGATTTAGATAGCTCCCTGCTAGCCACCACGATTCTTGCCACCGTGGTTTCATTCGCAGTTGGCTACTCAGTGATTGTTGTTCTACTTCGTTATCTAAACCGTGGTTCGTTTATGCCTTTTGTAATATGGCGAGTTTTTGTCGGCATTGCACTAATTGTCTTGCTGAGCAGCAATCAACTAGTTGCCTGAGGTCCGTCTCCCTTAGGGCCGGATTTGCCATCTTCGTCCGAAGCGCGCAAGTACTTCTCAAATTCCATTGCAAGAGCGTCGCCGCTTGCAGAAGGAGACTCCGCTTCGTCGCGGGTTTTCTCTAACTGAGCGATGTATCCGGCCATGTCCTCATCAGATTCGGCCACTTCATCAATGCCACGTTCCCAGGTGAAGGCCTCATCGGCAAGCGATCCGTGACCAAATTCAACAGCTAAATACTTTTCCACTTCAATCAGCAGTGCCAAAGTTGCTTTAGGTGACGGAGTGTTGTGTACGTAGTGTGGAACCGACGCCCAAAGAGCAACACTTGGTATTCCAGCTTTCTCTAGTGCCTGCCCAAGGATGCTAAGAATTCCAACTGGACCCTCGTAGTAACTTCTCTCTAAGCCAAACTCGAGACGCGCGCGTTCATTCTGGCTAGTTGCCATGACGCCAATGGGGCGACTGTGCGGAACATCGGCAAGCATGGCACCTAGGAAAAGAACTGCATCGATTTCACGATCTTCGATCATTTCCATAACTTCGGCGGTGAACGCCTGCCAACGTCGTGAAGGTTCAACTCCGAGCAAGACGTGGATTCGAGCTAATTGTGGATCCGCTGTCGCGACCTCTTTACTTGGGGCACAGAAATCCGTTCCGGGCCAAGTTATTACGCGATTGCCATCCACATCGTGAGAAACGGAGGGTCTGGTGAATTGAAAGTCGTAATAGTCTTCGGCATCCACGGTGGCCACGACATCGGCTGAGAGTCTCTCGCATATTGCTTTTGCAGCTCCACTGGCTGACTCGGCAGCATCATTCCAACCCTCAAAGGCCACAATTAGGGTTCGGCCGGCAAAAATGTTCAAGATTCCCTCTAGTTCTGTGCCATATGACTACTTAAAACCCTAGAGCAATCTCAGCGCTGTAAAATCGAGTCATTATGTTTGGAAAAAAACTGCCTGCCGCTGTCCTATGGGACATGGATGGCACCTTGGTGGATTCTGAACACTACTGGCTAGCCAGTGAGCAATCCCTGGCCAGAGAGCACAACGCTGTCTGGACGGAGCAGGATGGCCTTGATCTGATTGGCAATAGCCTCTATGACTCTTCAAGGATCATCAAGCAAAAACTTGGCAGCCAAATGGAGCCGGAGCAGATTGTTCAGCATCTAACAGACTCAGTGGTTGCCCATTTGTCTGTGTCGATTCCTTGGCGGCCCGGTGCTCACGACCTGCTGCGTGAGTTAAAGCGCAAAAAGATTAAAACCGCGCTAGTTACTATGTCCCTCCACAGAATGGCTCAAACGGTCGTGGACAAGATCCCTTTTGACGCTTTCGATGTGATTGTTGGCGGGGATGATGTTCAGCGAGGAAAGCCTTTTCCCGATCCTTATCTAAAAGCTGCTGAGCTCCTAGGGGTTGACCCTGCTGACTGCGTGGCTTTTGAGGATTCAGACACTGGCCTTCGCTCTGCTGAGGCGGCTGGCACTAAGGCAATTGGAATACCAAACTTTATTGAAATTCCAGCTCAGCCTGGGCGCCTTCTTTGGCCAACTCTTGAAGGAGTCAAGATTAAGGATTTACAAAAGCTTTTTGAGGCCAAGAAATGAAAAATACATTTTCCGAGGCTCAACTTCCGGTTGGTCCTTTTAGAGAGGGTGACCGAGTTCAGCTCACTGGCCCTAAAGGAAGGCTCAACACCATCACGCTAAAGGCTGGTGAGAAGTTTGGTACGCACCGAGGCGACTTATTGCATGATGAAATAATCGGAAAGCCTGAAGGCTCAGTGGTTCTAAATCAAACCGGAGTTGAATACCTGGCATTTAGGCCACTGCTTAGTGATTTTGTGATGTCAATGCCAAGAGGTGCGGCAATTATTTACCCCAAGGATTCGGCGCAAATAGTCACCATGGGCGATATTTTTCCTGGGGCCAGAGTGGTTGAAGCAGGGGTTGGGTCCGGCGGCTTAAGCATGTACCTGCTGCGAGCTATCGGTGATCGAGGAACGCTCGATTCATTTGAGAGACGTGAAGAATTTGCTGAAATTGCGAAAGCAAACGTAGCTACAAATCTAGGTATGGTTCCTGATAACTGGAGTCTTCACCTAGGGGATCTCCAGGATAAGTTGCCTGCGGTAAAACAACCAGGTTCGGTAGACCGAGTGATACTGGATATGTTGGCACCTTGGGAATGCATTGAACAGTGCGCCGAGGCAATTACTCCCGGCGGACTAATCATGGCCTATGTTGCAACAGTCACTCAGTTATCTAGATTCACTGAAGCCCTAAAGCAAAGCGAACACTTTAGTGATCCCGAAGCCTGGGAATCAATGACCAGGGGATGGCACCTACAGGGGCTAGCGGTGCGACCGGAACACCGAATGATCGGTCACACCGGCTTTCTAGTTTCAGCCAGGCGGATGGCCCCGGGGGTTAAAGCACCAACCCAAAAAGCCAAGAACAAACCTGAGTTCAGTGACGAAGATTTATCAGCATGGAATCCAGATCACATGGGAGAAAGAAAAATCTCAGAAAAAAAGCTACGCAAGACAATTAGAAGTGCTGAGGCAGCTGCTGACGCAAAACTTGAGCAATCCAATTCCTAGATACTTCAAGACCAACAACAGAAAAGAAAATAAATGAACAAAGTTATTGCTTCCTTAGCAGCTGTTGCCCTTTCAGCCTCGATTTCTGGATGCGCAGCGGCAACCGATGGCTCAATACCTGGTGTTAGCGCAACTTGTAAGAGCGCACCGGAAGGAACTGCACTAGGAAAATTTGAAGTTACCGGTGGTTATGGAACTGTGCCAACATTTAAATTGGATTCTCCACTAACTAGCACTCAGATTGAAACCAAAATTCTAAGTACCGGGGATGGTAATAAATTCACCGGCGATCAATTTGTTGAACTTGATTTCATGGCAATCAACGGTGGCAATGGCGAAACTCTTCAAACCACAAAGTTTGATGGAAGCGATTCGGTCTCGCAGCTTGTTGCCAGTGAAGGATATCCCGACTTCTGCACCGCACTATCCGGCGTTAGAGCAGGTTCAAGAATTTCAGTACTTTTTCCTGCAGAATTTGCTCACAAGTCTGAGGGTGCCCCACAGAGCGGAATCGGTAAAGAGGATTCGATTCTCTATGTAATTGATGTGAGAAGCGTGTATCTTCCTTACGCGGTTGGAGCAAATCAGCCAGCCGTGAGCGGTTTCCCATCAGTAGTTCGTGCGCCAAACGGAACACCTGGCATCACCCAACTCAAAGAAGATGCGCCTAAAGATTTCAAACTGGCAACCCTAATAAAAGGTGATGGCGACACAGTCAACATTGGCGACAACATTGTGGTGCACTACTCCGGATTTGTCTGGGGCGGGGAGCCCTTTGATTCGTCTTGGGATCGTAGTGAGCCTGCACAATTTCAGTTGGCGGAAACCAATCTAATCAAAGGCTTTGTAAAGGCGCTTGATGGGCAAACCGTTGGCTCACAAGTTATCGCAATCATTCCGCCAGAAGAGGGTTACGGAGATGCTCAGCAGCAAAGTATTCCGGCTAACTCAACACTTATTTTCGTAATTGACATCCTGGGAACTAAAAAACCTGCTCTGTAGGCTAAACAAACATGGCAGATGTAGTTGAGCAACCTTGGCAGCCGTCAAAGTCAGATAAATCTGAGCGACTGCTTCAGCTAACCTGCGCTTTGGTGTTTGCTGAACGGGGCTTAACCAAGGCTGAGCTTTTTAGTGCAATACCTGCCTACCTTGAGGCAATTGCCTCTGGCACCGCTGACGATGCTCTCAATCGAATGTTTGAACGAGATAAAACAGATTTGCGAGATACCGGTGTCCAGGTCTATACCTTGAACCCAGCTTCAGATCCTGAAGAGATTAAGTACGTAATTGCTGATGACACTTTTGTCTGGCCGAATCATCAAGGACTAAACGCTAAGCAATTGCAGCTTTTGAACTTGGCAGCCAAGGTTTGGTCTCAGGCGTCCCTAAGTTCTGACGCTGCTAAGGCATTGGTAAGGCTCAGGGGATTGGGGGTTGAACCGGCGGCAACTGAGCTAATTGGTTTTGCTCCAAGAATAAAAACACATGAGCCAAGCTTCCTTGCTCTTACCGATGCAGTGACAGAGAGCAAAGAGGTAAGTTTTTCGTACCGAAAATCAGACGGAACTGTCTCAAAAAGAAACGTTCAGCCGTGGGCGCTTCAAAATGTAGATGGTCAGTGGTTGCTGCAGTGTTTCGACATTGGCCAGAATGAGCCCCGCAATTTTCTTCTCAAGAGAATCGTGTCCAAGGTAAGTCCGATAAGACAAAATGAGGTTGATGTCACTTTCG
Source organism: Actinomycetota bacterium (assembly GCA_009703465.1). Classification (GTDB taxonomy): domain Bacteria; phylum Actinomycetota; class Actinomycetes; order Actinomycetales; family Microbacteriaceae; genus Rhodoluna. The sequence goes on from WLGC01000002.1 coordinate 19,339, forward strand.
CAACGCCTAGCGCTGAACAGCTTGAGCTTGCTTATAAGTCGCTGCAGGA
>WLGC01000020.1 GCA_009703465.1 Actinomycetota bacterium
GGAGTGAGGGTTATTTCAGAGGAATCAAACCGACAGGTTCTAGAAATGATGGAACGAGTTGTTGAATCTGGTGCCATCGGACGATACGGCGCCATTCCCGGCTATCGAGTCGGGGCAAAAACTGGAACCGCTGAAATTCGAGATCCAAATACTGGAAAGTATGCCGGACCATACGCAATTTCATACTTTGGCGTTGCCCCGATTGACAACCCGCAGTTTGTAGTAGCTGTGACCGCATATAAATCCCGCACGGTGAGTTCTTCGCTGGGTGTGGCAGCACCATTCAAGAAAATAATGCAGCAGGTTCTTCGCGCGTATCGAGTTGCACCTTCCAACACAAAAACCTCCGACCTCCCTTTGAATTGGAAATAGTGATGACCGAAAACATTCCTCCAATTCTTCGACCAGACAACGTCACCGGAGTCAGCCTGCAAAATTTAGCGGAGCAATTTAAATTAGAGACGCCAGCCCGTGAGCATAATCCTCTGCTGACTGGGATAAGTATGAACACAGCAGATTTGCGCCCTGGAGATTTGTTTGTTGCAATGCCGGGCAAGAAAACCCACGGTGCAAATTTTATAGCCCGGGCAATTGAGCTCGGTGCAGTTGCTGTGATTACAGACTCAGCCGGTTTTGAAGAACTGAGGAAACAAAGCTTTGATCACCAGGACGTCCCAGTCTTGGTGTTAGGGGATCCACGCTCCCACCTAGGCGATCTAGCAGCTTTCGTATATGGAAACAACGCGGGCAATATGCCGAAGCTCTTTGCAACTACCGGCACCAATGGTAAAACCTCGACAACATACCTCATTGAGGCAATTCTCAGACAAATGGGTGAGGTAACTGGGCTCACCTCTACTGCAGAGCGGCACATAGCTGGAGAGAAAATTGTAAGTCGCTTAACCACACCAGAGTCACCAGAAATGCATGCGCTAATTGCCAGAATGCGCGAAAAGTCAGTTACTGCAATTGCAATAGAGGTCTCAGCGCAAGCATTGTCGCAGCAGCGAGTGGATGGTTTGATTTTTGATGTTGTTGGCTTTACTAACTTGAGCCATGATCACCTAGATGACTACGCAGACATGCAAGAGTATCTTGAGGCCAAGCTTCCACTCTTTACAAAAACCCGTGCTCTTCGTGGAGTGGTTTGTCTAGATACAAAGTATGGACAAGATTTTGTAAAACGATCTGAAGTGCCTGTCGTGACAATCACCAGCGAACTTGGCGTTGCTGCGGATTGGCACGTTGCCGTAACCTCGGAAACCCCAAGTCATACATCTTTTGTATTAGCCGGCCCTAATGGAGTAACCATAAGAACTCGGGTGTTTCTACTAGGCGCTCACATGGCCGCTAACGCCGGATTAGCAATTGCAATGCTCATCGAAGCAGGATTTGACCCAAATAAAATCGCAGCAGCAATCAAAAATGGCATAGACGCCTACCTTCCGGGGCGAACCGAATTAGTCTCGGGGCCTAATAGCCCGAATGTCTATGTTGATTTTGGACATAGTCCAGATGCATTCCTTAACACTCTTGCTGCCGTTAGAAAAGTCACAACCGGAAAACTCATAATGGTTTTTGGTGCCGATGGTGATCGAGATGCAACCAAGCGCCCAGCAATGGCTAAGGTTGCCGCTGAAGGAAGTGACATTTTAGTTATCACTGACCACCATCCAAGATTTGAAGACCCTGACAGTATTCGCGAATCTTTAATGAACTCAGCGTTGCAGGCTCGTCCGGAAATTGAGATCTATAACGTTTCTCCTCCAGAAGCAGCGATAAGAAAAGCAGTTTCGCTGGCTCAACCAGGTGATGCAATTTACTGGGCAGGTCCTGGTCACCAGGATTACCGGGATATCAAAGGTGTTCGAACACCATACTCAGCAAGAGCGCAGGCACGCGAAGCACTCAAAGAGGCTGGTTGGTCATGATTGACATTTCCGTTGAAGAAATTGCTGAATTTGTTTCCGGCGAATTGAATGGCCAATCGCAGATAAGAGTTACCGGTTCAGTTGAAACTGATTCAAGGCTTTGCGAGCCCGGCAGTTTATTCGTTGCAAAACCCGGCGAGTTTACCGATGGTCATGAATTCATCGCATCTGCTGTCGAACAAGGGGCAGTAGCGGTAATTGTTGAACGATTTGTTGAGGGTGTTAGTGTCCCGCAGATAAAGGTTGCAGATTCAGTGTCAGCTCTTGGACTACTTGCTATGAATGTCCTCAGTGTAATTAGAGCAAAAAATAATCTGAAGGTAATTGGTATTACTGGATCAAACGGTAAAACCACAACCAAAAACATGCTTAAGGCAATCCTCAGTCGTGCGGGCGAAACAATCGCGCCGATTGAGTCTTATAACAATGAGGTTGGTGCGCCATATTCAATACTTCAGGTGACTGAAAAAACCAAATACCTCGTTGTCGAGCTTGGCGCCGGAGGCTTTGGAACAATTAAGTACCTAGCCAATATTTCAAAGCCGGACATCGGTGTTGTGCTAAAGGTAGGTTTGGCGCACGTGGGGGAGTTTGGGTCGATTGAGAATACGGCGAAGATAAAATCTGAACTTGTTGAGAGCCTAGCTCCGGATTCAATTGCAATTCTCAACTACGATGACGGCTACGTCAGAGCGATGGCTGAGAAAACTGAGGCCAAGACTCTTTGGTTTGGTACAGCGGCCGAATCGGACTTCAGAGCAAACGCGCAAGCGGTAAGTGTCAACGGCACACACTTTGATCTTTCTTGGCCCGACGGTCAAGTAAGTTCGGTAAATCTCCAAATTCTTGGCGAGCACCACGTTCTTAACGCATTAGCTGCCGCGGCTGTGGCATACACGCTCGGAGTTTCAAAATCAGAAATTGTGTCTGCCCTAGAGCAAATGCCGTTAGCCGAGCGCTGGCGAATGGAGGTTTTTCATCGAGGTGACGGAGTCATCTTCATTAATGATGCCTACAACGCAAGTCCGGATTCCATGAAGGCCGCTTTGCAAACTTTGGCTCAGATTGGACGAGGGAAGCATCGAACCATAGCAATTCTTGGCGAGATGGCTGAGCTTGGAGAATTTTCAAGACATGAGCACGACGCTATCGGTCGCGTGGCTGTGCGGCTAAACATTGATGAGTTAGTTGTAGTCGGCCAAGGGGCAAAGCTAATCCACATGGGAGCAGAACAAGAGGGCTCCTGGGGTGGTGAGTCAAAATTCTTCACTGAAATTGACCAGGCTTTGGCCTATGTTCGTGGAATGCTTAGGGCTGGAGATTTAGTACTAGTCAAGTCATCAAATTCAGCAAATCTTCGAAAACTGGGAGATGACTTAGTGGAGGAAGTTTCGTGAGAGCAATTTTGCTAGCCGGAGGAATCTCCATGGCGTTTACCTTGTTTACAACACCTGGATTTATCTGGCTGTTTCGCCGCTTGCGCTGGGGTCAATTTATCCGCGAAGACGGACCAAAAGCTCACCACACTAAACATGGAACCCCAACCATGGGCGGTGTTGTCATTATTGTCGCTGCAGTTCTTGGTTATTTTGTTGGAAAGCTCGCAAACTTTGAAACCCCTAGCATCTCGGCTCTTCTAGTTCTGATGATGTTGGTTGGCCTGGGCCTTGTGGGATTCATCGATGATTTTATAAAAACACATCGCCAACGAAGCCTTGGCCTTAGTGGTTGGGCAAAAATTGGACTGCAAGGAGTCGTTGCCACTGTATTTGCCGTTCTTGCTTTGCAATTTCCAAATGAGGCCGGACTTACACCAGCTTCTACCAAGATTTCAGTAGTACGAGATACCAACTTAGATCTGATGATGTTTGGAACAATCATCGGAGTAGTTTTGTTTATCGCTTGGATTTACATCCTGGTGGCCAGCGCTTCCAATGGAGTAAATATTGCCGACGGTCTGGATGGCCTTGCTACCGGTTCGAGCATTATGGCAATTGGCGCTTACACCGTTATTGGTTTTTGGCAATTCAATCAAGCTTGTGGAACTGTAATTGAAAATATTGCAAGCTGCTACCAGGTAAGGGATCCGCTTGATTTAGCCGTAGTCTCATCTGCAATTGTCGGAGCTCTAATTGGATTCCTATGGTGGAATACATCCCCGGCTCAGATTTTTATGGGGGACACCGGCTCACTTGGGCTTGGCGGCGCATTGGCTGCTCTTGCGATTCTTTCTAGAACAGAAATATTACTAATTCTTATTGGCGGAATTTTTGTTGTGGTTACTGGCTCGGTAGTTATTCAAAGAGTATTTTTCAAACTGACCAAGTGGAAGACCGGAACGGGTAAACGTGTTTTTCTAATGTCTCCACTGCATCACCACTTTGAACTTCGCGGCTGGGCTCAGGTCACCGTAGTGGTTCGCTTTTGGATTATCGCTGGGCTTTGCACAGTGAGCGGAATCGGCTTGTTCTACATCGAGTGGATTTACGGTTAGCTTGCATGAAAAAGGATTACTCTCTTTTTAACAGTTGGCATTCGAATTGGAGCGAATTAAAAGTAGTTGTTCTTGGATTAGGAGTATCGGGTTTTTCAGTTGCAGACACTCTCGCTGAACTCGGCTCAAAACTCTTGGTTGTTTCTGAAGATGCTGAGGCTGAACTCTTAGATATTCTCGACGTGCTCGATGTCGAGCACATAACTGGGGACCAAGCCGAGGGTCTGCCAAAGCGCGTTATTGAATTTGAACCAGATCTGATTATTACCTCACCGGGGGTGAGGCCTGAACATCCGCTGCTTCAATGGGCAAGTAGCAGAGAAATTCCTATCTGGATAGATGTTGACTTAGCTTGGCGGCTCAGAGATAAAACTGCAAAGGCAGCTGATTGGATCGCCGTCACCGGAACCAATGGCAAAACCACAACAGTTCAACTAGTCGAGGCGATGATCCAGACTCAGGGGCTTCGCGCAATTGCCTGCGGAAACATTGGAGTGCCAATTCTTGATGCCATTCGAGACCCAGTGGGACTGGATGCACTGGTTGTGGAGCTTTCTAGTTTTCAGCTTCACTACCTTGGCCACATAGAACCATTTGCCAGTGCGGTTTTAAATCTTGCAAACGATCACCTTGATTGGCATGGAAGCTTTGAAGTTTATGGTGAGACTAAGTCAAAAATTTATCAAAACACTTCAGTAGCCTGCATCTACAACCTGAATGACTTAGCAACCGAAAAAATGGTTGAAAATGCAGAAGTGATTGAGGGTGCCCGTGCTGTGGCGTTCACAACCGGGTTGCCGTCAAGATCTCAGGTGGGTTTCGTAGAAGACATTCTTTGCGACAGGGCATTTATCGATGATCGCGCAAACAGCGCTCTAGAGATTGCCACACTTGAAGATCTATCGCAGATTGGAGTGCTAACCCCGCACCTCATGGCAAACGTAGCGGCAGCCACCGCTCTAGCACGCGCCTATTCGATCTCCCCAGAATCCATCAGAACTGCAATAAGGACTTTTAAGCTAGACGCACACCGAATGGAACTGGTTGCAGAGGTTAATGGAGTTTCTTGGATTGATGACTCTAAGGCAACCAACCCACACGCAGCCGCAGCATCACTGAATTCATTCGAAAACATCATTTGGATTGTCGGTGGATTGCTAAAAGGGGTTGACATCTCAGAAGTAATTGAAAGCTACGCTGGCAGACTCAAAGCTGCAATAGTAATTGGCCTGGAGCGCGAAAATGTTCTTGACTCATTGGGAAAACATGCTCCCGGCATCCAGCTAATTGAGATTGATAACTCCGACGCGGTCATGCACGATGCGGTCAAAGCTGCTCTAGGCTTGGCCAAAACCGGGGATACGGTTTTACTTGCCCCGGCTGCTGCATCAATGGATCAGTTCAAGGATTACGCCGATCGTGGTCGCAAATTTGCCGAACAAGTTCATTTCCAGTTAGGAGTGAGCTAGTGGCTAGTCAAAAATTAAAATCCGCAAGAGCAGTCTCACCAAGAAAAATTGCTAAAACCCGGAAGCCGAGTATTCCAATCACAGCAATATCTAGGGCTTTTTTTGATCGAGTATTCAAAGCGCAATCAATTGAGTTCTACCGACTGCTTGGCATAACTCTTTTCCTGGTGGCATTTGGATTGGTGATGGTTCTCTCAGCTTCATCGATTGACTCTTTGGTCGCAAATAACAATTCATTTGAAGTTGCTGGGCGGCAGTTAGTTTTTGCGGCAGTGGGTTTGGTTGCGCTTTCGTTCGTCTCACTGATGAGTGTCGAATACATAAAATCAAAAGCGAAGCTATTTTTCATAGGGGCAATGGGGCTCCAATTGGCAGTGTTTTTTATCGGTATTGATGTCAATGGAAACCGAAACTGGATAGATGTATTTGGTCTCTTCACGATTCAGCCCTCCGAGTTTCTAAAAGTCGCTGTAATTTTGCACGTGTCTCTATACCTCTCAACCCAGCAACAGTATCTTGATGATCCAAAAGTTTGGCAGCGGGCAATCTTTATTAGCGCAGCGGCAATCGCCTTAGTATTGGCTGGCCGAGACCTAGGTACCGGACTCATCATGTTGATTACTTTTGTGGGCCTTATGGCTCTTGCTGGAATGCCAGGCAAGTTATTGAATATGGTGCTTCTTGGAATTCTGATTTTGACCCCGTTGGCTTTAATGTCAAGCACTTCCCGCATGGGCAGAATTACCGCTTGGTTAAATCCAAATGGAGTTGATCCATTGAATTACAACTGGCAGTCTGAGCACGGAATGTGGGCGCTAGCAGCTGGGAGAGTTTTCGGCGCCGGACTTGGTGAGTCCAAAATGAAGTGGAGTTGGATTCCTGAGGTTGAAAACGACTTTATTTTTGCCATCATCGGCGAAGAACTTGGTTTAGTTGGCGCTTTGGTTGTCATCCTGCTTTTTGTTTTCCTTGCCTTCTCGATGCTTCGAATCATGCAGCGAACCAGTGATCCATTTAAGCGAAACGTTGTGCAGGGCGTGATGCTGTGGATTGTCTTTCAGGCTCTAGTGAACATTGCCGTTGTGCTGCGGCTGCTTCCAGTGCTTGGCGTTCCACTGCCACTTATTTCCGCCGGTGGCTCCTCGTTAATCTCAGCACTTACTGCCGTTGGTGTGGTCTTAGCGATTGAGCGCGAAAATCACTCCCAGCCAAGAACAGCAAGACCCCAGATTCAGCGCGGTTCCAAATCATCACTGCGGAGAAAAGCTTGACTAACTACCTGCTAACCGGCGGCGGAACAGCCGGGCATGTGAATCCACTTTTGTCGCTGGCCGATGAGATATCTAAGTCGGAGCCAGATGCAAAAATACTTGCACTCGGTACCCGCGAGGGCCTTGAAAGCAACTTGGTGCCGGCAAGGGGTTATGAACTATCTGTAATTCCTAGACTTCCGTTTCCAAGGAAACTTAATTTTTACGCAGTTAAGTTCCCATGGTTGTTTTTAGCAGCCGTCAAGCAGTGTAAATCCTTGATTGAGGCAAGAAAAATTGACGTCGTAGTTGGATTCGGTGGTTATGCCAGCGCACCCGCGTACCTCGCGGCAAAGCGAGCCGGTGTTCCAATTGTCATTCACGAAGCGAACGCCTTACCTGGCTGGGCCAATAAGTTCGGAAGTTCTTTTGCAAGCGCAGTTGGCGTCGCATTTAGAAATACTCCGCTGAAGAATGCAAAGTTCGTTGCCATGCCGCTTCGTCCTGAAATAACGAACTTGAGTTTTCCCAGAGATGGCAAATCGGCAAGGGAATACTTCAGTCTCGATCCGGAGCAAACCACGCTGTTGGTTATTGGTGGCTCACTGGGTGCAAAAAAAATCAACGAAACAGTAATTGCCGCAAGGACAGTTTTGCTCGCCGCGGGAATTCAGGTGCTGCACGTATCTGGCTCTAGATCGGATTTTGAGGACCTGAGTGAGCCCGGCTATCAGAGAATCAAGTACTGCGATCGCATGGACCTAGCTATTTCGGCCGCCAGTTTTGCGGTTTCTAGATCTGGTGCTGCCACCGTGTCTGAGTTCGCCGCCGCCGGCTTACCAGCGGTTTTTGTTCCATATCCAATTGGCAATGGTGAGCAAACATTAAATGCTGCCGAATTAGTAAACGGTGGCGGTGCGTTTATGGTGCAAGATAAAGAATTCACCCCTGAGTACATAGCCAAGACCTTGGTGCCACTGATTTCAAACACTAAGCAGATAAATCAAATGGCAAGCACCGCGCGAGGAATCGGCGTGCTAGATGGAACAACTCGACTGTTTCAAATGGTCCAAGGCGTCCTTCGGGCTAAAGCCTGAGTTATTCTTCAAGAGACGCCTAAGGAAGTAAATGATTAAGCCTGATTTCAGCCAACCGGTTCCGCTAGAACTTGGCAACGTACACTTTATTGGCATCGGCGGATCTGGAATGAGCGGAATTGCTCGAATTCTGATGGGTATGGGTCACCAGGTGACCGGAAGTGACCTGCGTGATACTGCCACCGTGGCTGAGCTTAGAAAACTAGGCGCAAAAATTTCAATCGGTCATGATAAAGAAAACCTTGGCAACCCCGATACTGTTGTTGTCACTTCAGCCCTTTGGCCAAATAATCCTGAGTATCTCCTTGCTAAGAGCCGAAATATTCCGGTGATTCATCGCTCTCAAGCGCTTGCATACCTGACAACAAAAAAACAGGTGATTGCAATTGCAGGAGCACACGGGAAGACAACCAGCACCGGAATGATCATCACCGGTTTGCTTGGGCTGAATCAAGACCCGAGTTTTGTAAATGGTGGCGTAATTGCAAGTATTGGCGCTTCATCCGGAAGCGGGACGGGCGACCTCTTTGTTTTAGAAGCAGATGAGTCGGACGGTTCTTTCTTGCACTACGACACTTCGGTGGCACTGATTACTAACGTCGATGCCGATCACCTGGATCACTACGGTAGCGAGGAAGCATTTGAGGCAGAGTTTGCTCGCTTTGCCCAGGGGGCTAAGAAATTTGTTGCGATTAGTTCTGATGACCCTGGCGCAATTCGCGTGCACCGGCTACTTAAGGACAAGCGAGTAATAACTTTTGGCCGAGCCGATGACGCACAGGTTCGCATTAGCAATCTTGACGCCAGCGGAGCTAGAGTATCTGTCACCTTGCACTACCAAGGTCAGGCACTGAACGCACAGCTAGGCATCCCAGGCGAACATAACGCAGTTAATGCCGCTGGAGCGTTTGCGGTACTGGTGGGCCTTGGCTTTGAAGCGGCACGAGCCTTAGCTGCGATTGAATCCTTTGCCGGCACTGAAAGAAGATTTGAGCTGCACGGTCAGCGTCGCAGCGTTTCGGTTTACGACGACTTTGCGCATCACCCAACGGAAGTATCGGCAGCGATAAAAGCAGCTCGCGCGGTAGTTGGCAATGGAAAAATAATCACAGTATTTCAACCGCATCTTTACAGCAGAACGCGCCTGATGGCAAAGGAATTTGCTCAGGCTCTTGCAGCATCCGATCA
>WLGC01000021.1 GCA_009703465.1 Actinomycetota bacterium
GGAAACAAAAAAGCAGATGGACTTAGATTCATGGTGGTACCAGGCTCTGCCAGAGTTAGATTGCAGGCTGAATCAGAAGGCCTAGATAAAATTTTCAAAGACTTTGGCGCTGAGTGGCGATTTGCCGGTTGCTCAATGTGTCTTGGTATGAACCCTGACCAGCTAGCTGCTGGCGAACGAGCAGCATCCACATCAAACAGAAACTTTGAGGGACGCCAGGGTAAAGGTGCACGCACTCACCTTGTCTCACCCTTGGTTGCCGCAGCAACAGCTATTCGCGGCACGCTTTCTTCACCAGCGGATCTAGTTGGCGGTGAAAACTAATGGAAAAGTTTGAAGAATTTACCGGCATTGCCGTTCCGCTTAGGCGTTCAAATGTTGACACCGATCAAATAATTCCGGCGGTTTATCTAAAGCGAATTACAAAAACTGGATTTGAAGATGCACTTTTTTCTGCTTGGCGAAATGACCCAGAGTTTGTCCTAAATCAAGAGGCCTACAAAAATGGCCAGGTTCTGGTTGCTGGCCCAGATTTCGGCACCGGCTCATCAAGAGAGCATGCGGTTTGGGCACTTCGCGACTATGGTTTCCGCGCTGTTTTTTCTAGTAAGTTTGCAGATATATTTTTGGGCAACTCCGGTAAGCAAGGTTTAGTTGCCGGCGTAATCAGTGAAGCTGATACCGAAAAACTCTGGGAAGCAATTGAGGCAAACCCTGGTGTTTCAATCACCGTCAATCTGGTTGAGCAAACTGCAAGTATCGGTTCGCTAAAGGTTAGTTTTGAAATTGATGACTACACCAAGTGGCGCTTGCTAGAAGGTCTTGATGACATTGGCCTGACACTAAGAGATGAGCCAGCAATAACAAGTTTTGAAAAAGAACGTGGTTCTTGGATGCCAAAAACGATTCCAGCGAGGACCTAAAAACTTGAGTCAAATTACAGTAACCGGCGGTAAGCCGCTAGTTGGTCGCGTGGACATTAAGGGTGCAAAAAACCTTGTCACCAAGGCCATGGTGGCTGCCCTGCTGGGGGAGAGCCCAAGCATCCTAAGAGACGTTCCGTTCATTAGCGATGTTGAAATTGTGTCCAGGTTGCTGCAACTGCACGGCGTCAAAATTGAGCACTCCGCTGATGGAGTCATGCATCTTGATCCAAGCAATGTTGCTTCGGCAAGAATGATTGACATTGACGCGCACGCTGGATCTTCTAGAATCCCAATTCTTTTTTGCGGTCCGCTACTGCATCGCCTCGGTGAAGCATTTATTCCAGGCCTTGGTGGTTGCCACATTGGCGATCGTCCAATTGATTACCACTTTGAGGTGCTTAGAAAATTCGGCGCTGTTATTGAAGAACTTGAAAATGGAACCCGTCTGTCAGCTCCAAAGGGATTGAAGGGTGCAAAAATTAGCCTCCCTTATCCTTCGGTAGGGGCGACCGAGCAGGTGCTTCTAACGGCAACTAGAGCCCAGGGCATCACAGAGCTAACCGGTGCGGCAATCGAACCAGAAATTATGGATTTGATTAGCATTCTCCAAAAAATGGGTGCAATTATTTCGGTGGATACCGATCGAGTGATTCGAATTGAGGGAGTCGCTGAATTAAACGGCTTTGATCACCGAGCACTGTTTGATCGCAACGAGGCAGCTTCTTGGGCCTGTGCCGCATTGGCGACCAAGGGAGAAATTTTTGTTGGTGGCGCGCGTCAGCAAGAAATGTCTATGTTCCTAAATGTATTTAGGAAAGTTGGTGGTGCTTTTGAAATTCAAGATGATGGCATTCGCTTCTACCACCCAGGCGGAGATCTTCGTCCGGTAGTTCTTGAAACAGATGTGCATCCAGGCTTTATGACTGATTGGCAGCAGCCACTGGTGGTAGCCCTTACCCAGGCAAAAGGTCTTTCAATCATTCATGAAACTGTTTATGAAAACAGGTTTGGATTTACCGACGCGCTGGTGCAAATGGGAGCGCAAATTCAGATCTATCGCGAGTGCCTTGGCGGTACCGCCTGTCGCTTTGGACAGCGCAATTTCAACCACTCAGCGGTTATCTCTGGCCCAACCGAACTAAAGGCAGCTGACATCAGAGTTCCTGATTTGCGAGGTGGCTTTAGTCACATGGTGGCTGCCCTTGCTGCCCAGGGCACATCAGTAGTCACAAACGTTCAGTTGATTTCCAGAGGCTACGAGCACTTCTTGCAAAAGCTCACTGACCTTGGTGCCGACTTCACCTACAGCGAGTAAATCATGGCGAAATTAAAAAAAGAACTGCCAATGCCAAAAATCAACTCGAAAGAGATGCATTTTTTCCTTGGTGTGATTGCTGCCATCCTGATGCCAATTGTTAGAAGCTTTTTCAAAGTTGTTCCTGAAGGAATCGAGAAGCTTCCAAAAAAAGGCCCATATGTTTTAGTGATCAATCACGTCACCAACCTTGATGCCTTGGCGGTTGCCTACTTTGTCTATGCGCAATTGAAAAGAGCACCGCATTTCCTTGGTAAAGAAAGCTTGTTCCGGGTGCCGGTTATTGGCAGCATTCTCCGAGCTGCCGGTCAGATTCCGGTTTATCGAAGCGGTCACCGAAATGAAACTCCGCTTAAGGCCGCTCACGCATTCCTTAAGGCTGGCCACACCATCGCAATTTTCCCAGAGGGAACTCTCACTCGCGATCCAGAGCTTTGGCCGATGCGAGGTAGATCTGGAGCAATCCGTCTTGCTCTAGAAACTGGAGTGCCAGTCTTCCCAATTGGACAATGGGGTAGCGAACAGGTGCTGCCTCAGTACGGCAGCAGATTCAGGCCTGGTTTTTGGAAGCCGGTAAGAATTCTTGTTGGCGACGAGGTGCAGCTGAACAACTATCGAAAACGACAACTGAATCCAGATGAACTCGCCGAGGCAACCGCACTGGTCATGTTTTCGATCACGGATTTAGTTGCTCAACTACGCGGACTACCAGCGCCAAAATCTCTTTGGGATCCAGCTCAAGCCGGCCAGGCAACCACTGGCAACTTCAAAAAAGTTAAGAGTAAAAAATGAGCAAAATTGCAGTGATTGGTGCCGGCAGTTGGGGAACCACATTTGCCAAGGTACTTTCTGATAACCCCGATAACCAAGTAACTCTTTGGGCTAGAAGAGAAGAAATTGCCGCCGAAATAAACTCAGACCACCGAAACGGTGACTACCTGCCTGGAATTGTTCTACCGAATTCCCTAAAGGCATCTAGTGATATCAGCAAAGTTCTTTCCGGGGCTGAGCAGGTCTACATCTCGGTTCCATCCCAGGCGCTGCGTGAAAACCTGAGCCTGTGGGGAAGCCAGATAGACCCTCAGGCAATTGTGGTCAGCCTTATGAAGGGCGTTGAGCAAAACACCGGGCTTCGCATGAGTGAGGTTATTGCTGAGGTACTCGAAATTGACGCCGAGAAAATTGTGGTTGTTTCAGGACCAAACCTGTCTTTGGAAATTGCTGCAGAGCAACCAACTGCATCGGTCGCTTCCAGCGAGGGTAAAGAAGCTCGCCTAGCTGTAGCCCAAGCTGCCAGCAATAATTACTTCACAGTCTTTACCAATAAGGACGTCATTGGTACTGAGTTCGGCGGCATCCTAAAGAATTTGATTGCTGTTGCAATCGGAATCGTAAATGGAGTTGGTTACGGCGAAAATACCAAGGCTTCAATTATGACTCGAGGTCTTTCAGAGCTAACTCGTTTTGCTGTTGCCTACGGTGCCAAGAAAAAAACCATGGTTGGTCTTGCTGGTCTAGGCGATCTAATTGCCACCTCGGAATCACCGCTTTCAAGAAATCACAAGGCCGGAGAAATGCTTGGCAAGGGCTACACCCTTCGAGAAGTACAAAAGCGAATGTCGCAAACTGCTGAGGGTCTTGCCTCGGTGGCACCGATTCTTCAACTAGCAGCAGCTAAGGGCGTTCGAATGCCAATTGTTGAACAGGTTCAGTTGGTGCTTGAGGGAAAAATGAATCCAAGAGATATTGCTCCTCACCTAACTCACGAAAAAGATGGCCCGTTGGGTGAGTGATGAAAAAAACTAGGGTAGTAATTCTCTTTGGTGGAAAATCTAGTGAGCACTCTATTTCCTGCGCAACTGCTGCCGGCGTTCTAGGAGCAATCGATAGAAATAAGTACGAGGTCATTCCGATTGGTATCACCAAGCAGGGGATCTTTGTCCCGGCGCAAGATAATGTTGAGCGCTGGGCTCTAAGAGCCGGTGAACTTGCCACTGTCAGCGATGAAGGATCTCGGATTGATTTTTCTATGGATGGCTCCAAGGAAATTTTTGAAACCCAACCAAACGGCAGCAGAAAATCTATCGGCATCGTTGATGTTGTTTTTCCGGTTCTGCACGGGCCATTTGGTGAAGACGGAACAATCCAAGGCTTTCTAGAACTAGCTGGTTTTCCCTATGTGGGTAACGGTGTCCTAGCATCAGCTGCTGGCATGGATAAGGAATTCACCAAGGCTCTTTTTCAAGCAGCTGGTATTCCAGTTACTGAGCACGTTGTTCTCACCGAAGGTGACTGGCTGGCTGATCCTGAATCAGCACTTGAAAAAGTTAGGAAACTTGGGGACTTGCCTCTGTTTGTGAAGCCAGCAAGAGCTGGTTCATCGGTTGGTGTTTCAAAAGTTTCAAACTGGAATGATTTTGAAAACGCTCTGGCTATCGCCTTTGAGCAAGACAGCAAACTTGTTGTTGAACGCCAGGTAGTCGGTAGAGAGCTTGAGTGCGCGGTCCTAGACGGATTCGATGCAGCAGCGCCAAGAGTTTCTATTGCCGGTGAAATTGTTGTTCACGGTCGAGAGTTTTATGATTTTGAAGCTAAGTATCAGGACAAGGATGCAGTAGAGCTAATCATTCCGGCCAAAATTTCTGCTGCCGAACTTTCTGAAATGCAAAAAATTGCTAGCCGTGCCTTTAGGGCTATCGGTGGATCCGGATTAGCAAGAGTTGATTTTTTCCTAACCGAAAAGGGATTCTTGGTGAATGAAATAAACACCATGCCGGGTTTCACACCGATTTCAATGTTTCCGGCGCTTTGGCAGGAATCTGGAATTAGCTACCCAGAGCTTATTGATGAATTAATTGGCCTCGCACTTGCTAAGCACTAACAAAACAAAACTTAGCTAGCCGGTGCAGAGCTTTGTCGGCTCAATATTTTGCACCGCCGCAGCGAGGGTCTCAAGCGCGGTTACTCCCGCAACAACATTTGAGTCCACGATAATTTCGGTTGCCGGTGTTCGGCCGAAGCTAATAAAGCGATAACTTGGTGCCTGAGTTTCATCTACCAGCCAGTCAACATCCCCGGCAGTGACGCAGGGAAGTGTGCTAACTAGGACTGGCTCTAAGCCACAGCGAAGGATTACCGCAGCTGGATCTCCCCAAGCAGCAGTCGCCTGAGCATTGGTACTTCTTTTTGCGAAGGCATCAATTGAGTCAGGTAAACGAACCGAAATCTCGGCACAGTTAGGGTCATTTGCCAAAGGGGCCGCCTCGAGGCTGACAATCGGGGAGCAGCCGGTAAGTAGCAATGCTCCAGTTAGGCAAATAGCCAAAGAGCTAGCTGTGTTGGATATCTTCATCTCCAACAGGCTACCTTTGAAATGTGTCTAAAGCAGAAACCATTGGCTCTCTCGGAGAAAACGAGAGCCTGAAAAGAACCATCGCTAGATTGAGTGCATCTGATTTTGCGCTTGTTGGTCCAGGCGATGACGCAGCAGTGATTTCGGCACCGGACGCAAGATTTGTGGTCACCACCGATACCTTGATCGAAAATCACGATTTCAAACTTAACTGGTCCAGCGGCTACGACCTGGGCTGGAAAGCGGTGGCCAGTAATTTGGCCGATGTTGCGGCTATGGGTGCCACTCCCACCGCCCTTGTCGTCGCGGTAACCGCCCCGCCAGAAACCTTAGTTTCATGGCTTGAATCATTTGCCGATGGACTGCGAGAAGCCTGTGAGCAACTTGCACCGGGTTGCGGAGTAGTTGGCGGTGATCTAGCAGCAAGTAATCAGATGATGGTTTCGGTGGCAGCCCATGGATCACTCGATGGCCGTGAGCCAGTGCTTAGAAGCGGGGCAAAAGCAGGGAATGTAATTGCCGTTGCCGGAACCTTAGGAAAAGCTGCAGCCGGATTGGCACTTTTGCAAAGCGAAAACAAAGATGCCATTTCGGCCTACGACAACTTGGTCAATATTCAACTACGGCCAAACCCACCGATTTCTTCTGGTGTAGCAGCCGCAATTGCAGGGGCCACCTCAATGCTTGATGTCTCCGACGGACTAGCAAAAGATGCCAGCAGAATTGCAAAAGCATCTAATGTTTCAATTCAAATTGATCCACTGATGCTGCAGGGCTTTGAAGCGGTGCTTGAAGAAGCTGCTCGGGCCATTGGGTCAAGTGAATCTGACTGGGTACTTTTTGGCGGCGAAGATCACGCGTTGCTAGCGACATTTCCAACCGATGCAGAACTGCCAAGAGAGTTCAAACCCATTGGAGTTGTTCTCGAACAATCAGCAACACCAGTTACTTTGGGTGTTAAGCCATTACCTGAAAAAGGCTGGGATTCGGTTACCGGCTAAACTCTTAGCCGTGCAAAATGCTGTTGAGCGTAACCCCGGCGCCAGTTCTAGGAAGCACCTCTACTCGGCCAGTCACAGAATTTCTTCTGAACAAAAGATTTGCAACTCCTGAAAGTTCAGCTGCCTTTGCGCTTCGCTCACCTTGATTGTCAATAATTGTGACCTTGGTACCGGCAGTCACATAGAGACCAGCTTCAACCACAGAATCTTCACCAATTGATATGCCTACTCCAGAATTAGCACCCAGCAGTGCACGGGCACCAATTTCAACGCGCTCTTTTCCACCACCGGAAAGTGTTCCCATGATTGAGGCACCGCCACCAATGTCTGCACCGTCACCAACAACAACACCCTGGGAGATTCTTCCCTCAACCATTGAGGTACCCAGTGTTCCGGCATTGAAATTCACAAAGCCCTCGTGCATGATTGTGGTCCCAGGGGATAGGTAAGCGCCTAGTCGAACCCTAGAGGCGTCGGCGATGCGAACTTTTTTAGGAGTCACATAGTCAACTAGTCGAGGAAATTTATCAATTGCATAAACGCTGATTCCGGCCTTTGTAAGAGCAGGACGCAATTCATCGAGTTCATCCACTGCAACCGGGCCAACGTTAGTGAAGGCTACAATCGGCAGATTAGGAATCAGCCCCTCAAGATTTATGCTGTTTGGTTTCACCAAGAGGCGAGAAAGTAGGTGCAGCCTCAGGTAGGCATCCGCAGTACTTGACACCGCAGCAGTGAGATCAATTTCGGTGTGCACCACCTTGGTGGTTACTCGGCGAAGCGCATCGGCTCCAGCCATAGCGGCTAAATCGGCGCTTTGCTTTTTTACATCTACCTCGGAAGACTGGCCAAGCTGAGGCTGTGGGTATAAAACATCCAAAACTGAGCCGTCAGCAGCTAGCGTTGCTAGCCCCAAGCCCCAGGCACTGCCCTCTAAGTACGTCATGAATACAAGGTTACAAGTTAGGCTCGATTTATGGCAGGAACCCTTAATTTAGAGGCAGATGTTGCCGAGCTCACTCGGGTTATTTGCGATATTGAATCAGTCTCTGGTTCAGAAGCCGCTCTTGCAGATGCCATTGAGTCTGCCCTTAGAAAATACCCGCACCTAGAAGTAATCAGAGACGGCGATGCCGTGGTGGCTAGAACCAATCAGAATAAGGGCTCCAGAGTTGTCATCGCTGGACACATCGATACAGTTCCGGTTGCAAACAACCTTCCGGTTCAAATGCTTTCGATGGAACGCGAACAAGTTCTCTATGGCCGCGGCACAGTGGACATGAAAGCCGGAGTTGCGGTTCAGTTGAAATTAGCCGCAACTATTGCTGAGCCCAATAAAGATGTGACTTGGATTTTCTATGACCACGAAGAAGTGGAATCCAGTAAGAACGGTCTTGGTCGCCTAGCTAAGAATCACCCCGATTTACTAAAGGCCTCATTTGCAATTCTTTGTGAGCCGACCTCGGCTCAGGTTGAGGGTGGTTGCAATGGAACCATGCGCGTTGAGCTTAGATTCAGTGGCTTAAAAGCACACTCGGCTAGACCGTGGATGGGTAAAAACGCAATTCATGCAGCAGCAGATGCTCTACAGATTCTTTCTACATACGTTCCAGAAGAAGTCTCGGTTGACGGTCTGGTTTATCGAGAGAGTTTGAGTGCTGTACTTATTAGCGGCGGCATAGCCACAAATGTAATTCCGGATCAGTGCACAGTCAGCGTTAATTATCGGTTCGCGCCTAGCAAATCAGGCAGTGATGCGCAGGCTCACCTAAAAGAAATATTCCCAGGGGTGGAAATGGTGGTTGTCGATGTAGCTGAGGGTGCAAGGCCTGGACTGGATCAGCCGGAGGCCGCGTCTTTTGTTGCGGCCACAAAAAGCACACCAAAGCCAAAATATGGCTGGACCGATGTTGCTAGATTCAGCGCCCTTGGCATACCGGCAGTGAATTTCGGGCCGGGTGACCCCTCAAAGGCCCACGCGGACGATGAAGCGGTCCCAGTGAGCCAGATCTACGCCTGTGAGAGCGCACTTCGGGCCTGGCTAACCGTGGGATAATAGAACTTCGGGCTGGAAAGCCAGCAATACCTAGGAGTTCTAAATGGCAGCAATGAAGCCGCGTACCGGCGACGGACCGATGGAAGCAGAGCGCGAACCGCGCGGACTTATCATCCTTAGAGTTCCTCTAGAAGGCGGCGGTCGCCTGGTGGTCTCAGTAAATGAAGAAGAAGCTAAAAACCTTCACCAGGTTTTGGCCGGAGTTGTCAAAAAGTAAATTCTCAGACCAAAAAGTTTTTATAAAAAAATCCCGATCATCACTGATCGGGATTTTTCCTTAAAGCCAGAAATGGTTAGTTCAGTCTTGCCCCAGATTCAATATCGAATAGGTGCAGTAATCCACCCTCAACAACTAGGTTGATTTTGTCTCCGGCGTGAGGGTGACTGCGGCCATCAACGCGGCAGACAATATCCTGAGTCGCGCCGTCAAATTGTGCGTGGCCGTAAAGGTAGCCATCGGCTCCTAGCTCCTCAACTACATCTACCTCAACAGCCAAGCCGCTCTTTGTAGAAACCGATAGGTTCTCGGGACGAATACCAACGGTTACCTTCTTCGCCTTGGTCTTGGCAAGCACGCTGCTGTCAACTTTTAGCACCTGATTACCAAACTGGACTCCGTCAGTTACGATCTCTAGCTCCAATAGGTTCATCGCCGGAGAGCCAATAAAGCCGGCA
>WLGC01000022.1 GCA_009703465.1 Actinomycetota bacterium
GGCCAGCCTCGCGAGCCAAGGAAACAATCTCCACTACACCGCTGGCAATTTCTGGAACTTCCATAGCAAAAAGTTTTCTCACCAATGACGGGTGGGTGCGCGAAACAGTAACCATTGGGCCGCCCTTGCTGCCCTGATTTACTGCAGTGACATAAGCACGAATTCGTTTTCCGTGTGAGTAATCCTCACCGGCAACCTGTTCCTCCGGCGGCATAATTGCCTCAATCGTGCCGAGGTCAACGTAAACCATGTATGGCTTTTGGCCCTGCTGGATTATTCCGGCGACGATGTCACCTTCTTTACCCTTGAATTCACCCATCAGGGTTGCATCATTTATTGATCTCAAACGCTGGGCAATAACTTGCTTTGCAGCACCAGCAGCAACGCGGCCAAAGTTTTCTGGAGTGGCTTCTGTTTCGCCAATCTTGTTTCCCTCTTCATCAAGGGTTGGAATGTGAATTGTGACGTGACCGGTTTGCTTGTTTAGTTCTGCGCGGGCTTCATCGGTGTTGTCAACATGCTTGTGATAGGCAGCCAGAATGGCGGCCTCAATAACACTTACTAAATCATTAAACGGAATCTCAGCTTCGCGCTCGAGGACTCTTAGAACACCTAGATCAATGTCCATTGGTTGCCTCCCTGGCCGTTACTTTAGTTTTTAGCTTTAATAATTTCCGCTACTGCCGATTCTAGTGCTACTGGGACACGCTCCCCCGAACGGCGATTCCATAGATCAACCTGACCGTTTTCAAGACCCTTACCAACAATCACAATGCTTGGAACGCCGATAAGTTCTGCATCGCCAAACTTCACCCCAGGGCTCACCTTTGGACGGTCATCAAGAATTACAGTTTTTCCCTTTGCCTCAATTTCAAGAGCAAGCTTTTCCGCGGCCTGATAAATCTCATCGTCTTTTCCGGCAGCGACGATGTAGACATCGGCCGGTGAAACAGCTGCTGGCCAAATTAAGCCATTGGCATCGTGATTAGCCTCAGCCAAAACTGCCACCAGTCTGGTGACACCAATTCCATATGAACCCATAGTCACGGTGATGAGCTTTCCATTTTCATCAAGAACCTGAAGGCCAAGGGCTTCGGCATACTTGCGGCCGAGCTGGAAAACGTGACCAATCTCAATACCTCTAGCAAGCTCAAGTGCACCGCTGCCATCTGGTGCCTGATCTCCAGCGCGCACCTCAGCAACATCAATCACGCCATCAGCGCTGAAATCGCGACCGGCCACAAGATCAAAAACGTGCTTCTCTTTTTCGTTGGCACCGGTAACCCAGGCAGAACCCTCAACAACTCTTGGATCTAATAGATATCTAATTTTGCTTGAGCCCTTGAGGCCCAGCAGAGCCTGACTACCTTTTACCGGACCGATGTAGCCCTTGATTAGTTCTGGATGTTTGGCAAAGTCTTCTTCGTTTGCCTGTTCAATTTCATTAGGAGAGAAAGCTGCCTCGGCACGCTTTAGATCAACGTCTCGATCTCCCGGTAAACCAATTACAACAAGCTCGCGCTTTCCCTCAGGAGAGATTAATGCCATCACGTTGTTTTTCAAAGTGTGCTCTGCGCTCCACTGATTATCGTCAGTTCGCTTACGGTTTTCATTTGACCAAGCAACAATGCGCTTAATATTTGAGCACTCAGGTGTGGTAACAACTTCAGCCGCTGGTTGCGAGGAGATAGAAATCTTTGGTGGCGCAACTGTTGTTACTGCTTCTACGTTTGCTGCATAACCGCCAGGTGATCTAACAAAGGTGTCTTCACCGATTGGTGAAGGTGAGAGGAATTCCTCGGAAGCCGAGCCACCCATGGCACCGGCGTCTGCTTTTACAATCACGTAGTCCACGCCAAGGCGAGTGAAGATTCTTTCGTAAGCATCGCGCTGTGCTTGGTAAGCGTCCTTTAGACCCTCGTCGCTGATGTCAAAACTGTAGGCATCCTTCATTACAAATTCACGGCCTCTTAGAAGTCCGGCACGAGGCCTTGCTTCGTCGCGGTACTTGTTTTGAATTTGGTAGATGCAAAGTGGTAAATCTTTGTAACTGGAATAAAGATCTTTTACCAACAGGGTAAACATTTCCTCGTGAGTTGGAGCTAGAAGATAGTCGGCTTTTTTTCTATCCTGCAAGCGAAAGAGATTATCGCCGTACTCGCTCCAGCGACCGGTGACCTCAAACGGCTCCCTTGGCAAAAGTGCCGGAAAGAAAACTTCCTGTGCTCCGGCAGCGGCCATTTCTTCGCGGATAACCTGCTCGATTTTTGCCTTGACGGCAAGCCCCAGCGGTAGCCAGGTGTAGAGACCAGATCCAGCCCGGCGGATATAACCAGCTCTAAGTAAGAGGCGGTGACCTGCTACGTCAGCGTCGGAAGGGTCTTCGCGAAGAGTTCGAAGGAAGAGGCTCGATAGACGCATAGGCATGCTGACAATGTTACCCCTTAGTCTTTTTGGGCAACGACAACCTGCGGGGAACCAACCAAGGCTGGGTCCATCTGTGCAGCAAGTCGATTGGCTTCCTCAATAAGGGTGGCAACAATTTCGCTTTCTGGCACAGTCTTTATAACTTCGCCCTTTACGAAAATCTGTCCCTTGCCGTTTCCTGAGGCAACACCAAGATCTGCCTCGCGGGCTTCACCCGGTCCATTAACCACACAGCCCATTACTGCGACTCTCAGAGGGACAGTTAGTTTTTCAAGACCTGCGGTTACATCATTTGCCAAGGTGTAAACATCTACCTGTGCACGACCACAGGATGGGCAACTAACAATCTCAAGTTTGCGCGGACGAAGATTCAAAGACTCAAGAATCTGCGAGCCAACTTTGATTTCTTCAACCGGCGGTGCTGATAGTGAAACGCGGATTGTGTCTCCGATTCCACGTGAGAGCAAAGCACCAAATGCAACTGATGATTTAATTGTCCCCTGGAAGGCAGGTCCAGCTTCAGTAACACCAAGGTGCAGTGGCCAGTCGCCGCGTTCAGATAACATTTCGTAGGCCTTGACCATGACCACCGGGTCATTGTGCTTTACCGAAATTTTAAAGTCGTGGAAATCGTGCTCTTCAAAAAGACTGGCTTCCCAAACCGCTGATTCAACTAAAGCCTCAGCTGTTGCCTTGCCGTACTTTTGCAAAAGTCTTGGATCAAGAGATCCGGCATTGACCCCAATTCGAAGTGATACACCGGCAGCTTTTGCAGCCTTTGCTATTTCACCAACCTTGTCATCAAACTGCTTGATGTTTCCTGGGTTTACCCGAACTGCACCGCAACCGGCATCAATTGCTTGGAAAACATACTTTGGTTGAAAGTGAATATCAGCAACAACCGGAATCTGCGACTTACGAGCAATCAGCTCCAAGCGGTCAGCATCTTCTTGAGTAGGAACAGCAACACGAACAATGTCACAACCAGAAGCGGTTAGCTCAGCAATTTGCTGCAGGGTGGCGTTGACATCGGTGGTTTGGGTGGTGCACATTGACTGCACTGAAATTGGTGCGTCGCCACCAACGGCAACCTTGCCAACCATAATTTGACGCGTTTTACGGCGTGGAGAGATGGTTGGTGGTGGTGATTTAGGAAGACCTAGGTTAGTTGCAGCCACTTTTGCTCCCTTTCAGAGATGTCTTAATCTTAAGCGATTTAAATGCTGATTGGGTTGACCAAGTCGGCAATAATCAGCAGCGCACTCATGGCCATTAGGGCAATGAAGACAAACCAGGTGATTGGCATCAGTAGAGCCGTGTCGGCAGGACCTGGATCAGGTTTACGCCTCAATTTATAGATTCCACGTTTTGCAGTTTCGTAAATTCCACCGGCAATGTGGCCACCATCTAGCGGCAGCAGCGGAAGCATGTTGAAAGCAAAAAGTGCAAAATTTAGAGAACCAATAATCAATAATCCGGTAGCAATTTTGTCAGCAGCATCAACCTCATCGGTTGTAGCAACCGTTCCTGAAATTTGGGCAATGCCAACAATTGACACTGCACCGTTTGGATTTCTTGGCTGACTGGTTACCGTGGCTATTGCTACATCAGTTAATTGCTGAGGCAGGGTCATAATCATTTGACCAACCAAAGCCACACTCTCGCCAGATTTTTGTAATGCGCCAATGACCGTGTCTGGCTTTCTTTCCACATCAAAAATGATTCCAAGCACAGGCCTTTCAACCATTACCGGCTGAGAATTTGAATCAAGCACCAGTTGCCCGTTTTCATCTGTCTTGGCACGCAGGGCGGCAACCGGAGTGACTTGAATATCAATTAGCTCTTCACCGCGAAGCACACTTAGGTTTGCGATGCTGCCGACAGATAGTAGCTGGCTGAGGCTATTCCAGTTTTCAAACTTTACGCCGTTGATTGCTTCAATTCGATCGTTCTTCTCAAGTCCAGCAGTAACAGCTGGTGACGGCGGATCTGACTCAACACACTGGCGCTGGCTAGACACGTCACTCACAACGCAGGGGCTTACCTCAGCGATTCGATTGGACTGTTGATTAGTGCCAAAGCCAACTAAGACAGCAACCATGATTGCGGTTCCCAAAAGCAAATTCATCAGTGGGCCGCCGAGCATGACAATCATGCGCTTCCAAACCGGCAACTGATAGAACATGCGATTCTTATCGGCTGGAGTTACGTGTTCACTGTGGGCTTCGCGTGCGGAGAGGATCATGTCGGCAAAGAAGCTTTTATTCTTTTGGTTGCCGTCAACATCAAGTGACTTGCCGGCCTTTACCTTGCTGCCAACTTTTACTTTCGCCGGCGGGTACATGCCAATCATGGTTATGTAGCCACCAAGCGGAATCAGCTTCAGCGAGTAAGTAGTTTCACCTCGGGTGAACTTATAAAGGGTTGGACCAAAACCAATTGCGTAGTTTGGTACCTTGACCCCAAACTTTTTAGCTGGCCATAGGTGTCCGATTTCGTGAAGCCCGATTGAAACTGCGATTCCAATCGCTACAAATACGATGCCGCCTAAATACCAAAGAGTTTCTACCACCGCTAGAACCTAACCCCGATACCTGACAGAAGCCTGAACATTACTAACACGCCCTAGCAAAGTGTGCATCCGCTTGCTCTCTAGCCCAGCGCTCAGCCGCCAAAACAGAATCAAGCGACAGCTCTTTTTCTGGGTTGTGCGCATCAACAACTTTTCTAATCAAATCAACAATCTGATCAAACTTTAAGAGACCGGCGTGAAAAGCCTCGACGGCTTGCTCATTGGCTGCGTTATAAACAGCTGGATATGTAAGTCCGGCCTGGCCAACTTGTCTAGCAAGTTTTACAGCATCAAAAACTGTTTCATCCAGTGGCTCAAAGCTCCAAGTTGCCGCTTTGCTCCAATCGCAAGCAGGAGCAACATTTTGCACTCGATCTGGCCAAGACATGCCAAGGGCAATTGGCAATTTCATATCAGGTGGCGAACACTGAGCTAGCACTGACCCATCGACAAATTCAACCATTGAGTGAACCACCGATTGTGGGTGCACGGTTACTTCAATGCGCTCAAATGGAATGTCAAAGAGTAGGTGGGCTTCAATAAGCTCGAGACCTTTATTTACCATGGTGGCCGAGTTTGTGGTGACCACCTTTCCCATTACCCAGGTTGGGTGGGCCAGGGCCTGCTCTGGAGTTACTGATTCAAGTTGCTTTTTTGACCAGCCTCTGAACGGTCCACCGGATGCAGTCAAAATTAGCTTGGCTACCTCTTCTTTTTTTCCACCGAGTAGACACTGGGCTAAAGCCGAGTGTTCACTATCAACCGGGATTATCTGTCCGGCACCAGCTGCTTGGGTTACTAGTCGTCCACCAACAATTAGAGACTCTTTATTGGCTAGCGCCAGAGTTTTACCAGTTCGAAGTGTGGCCAGGGTTGGAGCTAAACCAATGGATCCGGTGATGCCGTTAATGACCACATCGGCATCGGTGTTTTCTACTAATTTGGTTGCCTCCGCAGCACCAAGCACAGCATTGGCGACTTTGAACTGTGCTTTTTGTGTCTCTAAAAGTTCAGTGTTTTTACCGGCGGCCAGGCCAACCAATTCAAATCGGTCAGGGTTTGCCGCAATAACCTCTAGGGCTTGGGTGCCAATGGAACCGGTGGAACCAAGGATGATAACGCGGCGCATAAATCTATCTTGCCACCATTGAAAGGCTTAGACTTAAGGCATGATTGAGACGCTAATAGCGCAAGAGCGCAAAATTGTCACCGCTATCCCAGGTCCAAACTCCCAAGCCCTTCATAAGCGCCGTCTATCTGCGGTTTCTGGCGGAGTTGGGGCCACTCTTCCGGTTTATATAGAGGCAGCTCACGGGGCAATCCTGATTGACGCCGATGGAAACCAAATCATTGATCTAGGCGCTGGTATCGGCGTTATGTCAATCGGTCACACCAATGAGCAGGTTGTCGCTGCGGTTCAAGAGCAGGTTGCCAAGCTGACTCACACACTTTTTGCACTAACCCCTTATGAAAACTACGTTGAGGTTTGTGAATTTCTAAACCGCTACACCCCAGGTGCCTTCAAAAAGAAATCAGCGCTATTTAATTCAGGTGCTGAAGCAGTAGAAAATGCCGTCAAGATTGCTCGTAAGGCAACTCGCAAAAATGGCATTGTGGTTTTTGATCACGCCTACCACGGCCGAACCAACTTGACTTTCTCAATGAACTTCAAATCAGCTCCCTACGGAAATGGTTTTGGACCAACCGCAGCCAGCATTCAGCACGTGCCAATGTCTTACCCGTTCCGTGACCCAGAGGGCATGACCGGACCAGAAGCTGCACAGCGCGCCATCACCTACATTGAAAAGCGAGTCGGTGTTGAAGACCTAGCGGCAATTGTTATTGAGCCAATTCAAGGTGAGGGTGGATTTCTTGTTCCAGCGCCTGGCTTCTTGAAAACTTTGAGTGACTGGGCTCACGCCAACGGAGTAATTGTTGTTGCCGATGAAGTTCAGTGCGGTATTGCTAGAACTGGTAAATGGTTTGCCAGCGAGTGGGAAGAGGGCTTTGAGCCAGATCTTTTCACAATTGCTAAGGGTATCGCCGGCGGTATGCCAATTTCTGCGGTGACCGGCCGCGCTGAGATTATGGATGCTTCTCACCCGGGTGGACTTGGTGGAACCTTTGGTGGTAACCCAGTCTCAGCAGCTGCAGCAGTTGCAGTACTAAAGCAAATTGAATACGGCGGCGTGAATGAGCGCGCAATGCAGATTGAAGCAATTCTTTCTGCTCGTCTAAACGCTATGAAGGCAAAGTACCCAGTAGTTGGCGATGTTCGCGGACGCGGGGCCATGATGGCAATTGAATTTGTTGAGCCAGGAACCAGAAACCCAAATAAGCCAGCTGTTGATGCAGTGGTAAAGCACGCACACTCAAATGCTGTTTTGGTTTTGACTGCTGGCACCTACTACAACGTGATTAGATTCTTGCCACCACTTGCAATTACTGACGAGCTGCTACATGAAGCACTTGACGTCATTGAAGAAGGCATCTCAAAACTGTAAAACCTTCAAAAGAAATCCCCCGCCAATAATCTGGCGGGGGATTCTTCTTTAAGCTCTATTTGATTTTTGCTAGCCGTTTTTGACGAAGAGATCCCCTGATTTGAACAGTCAAAACCAGCGCAATGGCTAAGAAGAATACGCTCATGCCTATTACGTTTGCCTCTGCCGGAATTCCTCGAGCAGCAGCTGTGTAGACGAATCTAGGGAAGGTGTTTTCCGGACCGGCATTGAAAACGGTAATGATGAAATCATCGAAGCTCAGTGCGAATGCCAAAAGCGCCGCTGCTGCAATGCCTGGCATGAGCAGTGGCAGAGTGATCTTTCTAAACACCTGTGCCGGAGATGCGTAAAGGTCCCGGCCAGCCTCTTCAAGTGATGCGTCGAGGCTCATGACCCTCGCTTTAACCGTAACCACAACAAAGCTCAGGCAGAACATAATGTGAGCCAGGATTATGGTGACTAGACCTTTTGGAGTTCCAGTTGAAAGGAACTGTGCCGCAAGGCCGGCCCCAAGAACAATTTCAGGAGTTGCCATTGGTAGGAACAACATCAGGCTTATTCCTGATCTGAACTTGAACTGATATCTCACAAGCGCAATTGCAATCATTGTGCCCAGAACCGTTGCAACCACGGTTGAAATAACACCAATCAAAATTGAATTGGCGAAAGCCTCACAGACGCCCTGCTCGTTGCAAACGTAGAGCCAGTTGTCAAAGGTGAAGCCTCGCCACGCAATATTGGTTTTGACGTAGTCATTGAATGAAAATACAAAAGTGTAGCCAATTGGAATTAGCAGGTAGACAAATGCCAGCACCGCATAAATTGGAAGCGCGTACTTACCGAAGGAAAAATTCTTCATATCAGATCCTGCGTTCCACTTCTGCGGACATAGAAAGTGACCAGTAGCAAGATAAACGCCATCAAGAACACCGAAAGAGCCGAAGCTGAAGGGTAGTTATTGGATTGCAAGAAATTTGACTCAACAACGTTTCCAAGCATCGTCGTTTCTGTACTACCTAGGAAATCTCGGCTGGCATTAATGTAGTCACCGGCCATTGGAATAAATGTCAGTAGCGTTCCAGAAATCACACCTGGCATAGAAAGCGGCAGGGTTATCTTTCTAAAGGTCCTGCTTGGCTTGGCATATAGATCAGAGCCCGCTTCAATCAATCTAATGTCGAGTCTCTCAAGTGCCGAGTAAAGCGGCAGGGTCATAAAGGGAATGAAGTTATAAGTAAGACCAAAAATCACCATGAAGTCTGTACCGACTAGATATTGATTGAAGTCAAGGACACCTACACCCTGAAGGAATTGCAC
>WLGC01000023.1 GCA_009703465.1 Actinomycetota bacterium
AAACCAGCAACTGGCTTGTGCACAACCTGGCAGAGAGAGTCAAAGAACCCCTCCTTTTCCAAAGCTTTCTTAATGAGAAGTGCATTTTGATTACAAACGGCAGCGGCTTTGCCATCTTTCTCAACAAGCACCGCAGACTTTGCTCCTCGACTTATGGCTTCTAGAGCAAGAGCGCCGGTGCCGGCATATAAATCCAGAACACGCGTATCGTCAATCAACTCGAAAGCGGCAAGACGATTAAATACTGATTCTCTAATCCGGTCAGATGTTGGTCTGGTTGCCTTTGCCGGACTTGTTAGCTGTCTGGATCCGGCAATACCGCCAATTATTCGTGTCATAATTTCCCAAGCCTACCCTCAGGAGAATCAAGAAGGAGCAAAGATAGAGTCATGCTTCTTCCAACTGAAAAACTTGACCGCGTGCTGGGAGATCGCACGGCAAAATCTTTTGCCAAACACCTAGGTCTTCTAACCGTGGAAGATCTGCTGATGCATTTTCCGCGCAGATATTCAACCAGGGGAGAGCTAACCCCAATTAGCGAAATACCCGTTGGGGAACCGGTCACCGTGGTGGCCGACATTGTTGAAGTGCGGGAAAGACGGATGAAGGGCAAAGCTGGTTCCATTTTGGAGCTCAAGATTACTGACGGTCACGGCTTTATGACGCTGTCTTTCTTTAATCAGGCTTGGCGGCAAAAAGAACTTCGTCCCGGCACCCGGGGCTTATTTGCTGGGAAGGTCGGAAGTTACCAGGGAAAGCTGCAACTTTCGCATCCGGACTATGAACTGTTCCCGGAGGAAATTTCTGATGAAGAGGCAAAACGCTGGGCGGATTTGCCAATACCTATTTATCCTGCGGCATCTTCGGTAACAACCTGGGCAATTCAGCGGGCAATCGGTGTGATTCTCGATACCCTTCCTGAAATCACCGACGAACTTCCGCCATCAATAGTGCAAAGCAATTCGCTAGTTCCTCTAGATCGAGCCATTCATATGATTCATCGCCCAGAACAACACGCAGACTGGAAATCCGCTAGAGACACATTGAAATTCCACGAGGCTTTTTCACTGCAGGCAACATTGTTACTTCGTCGGGCAAAAAATCGCGAACAGAAAGCTACTCCTAGGATTGCCAAAGATGCAAAACTTTTGGCTGACTTCGACAGGTCGCTACCATTTTCTCTGACTAGCGGACAAATTTCAGTTGGCCAAGAAATAAGCAATGACTTAGCTCAGTCATATCCGATGAATCGACTTTTGCAAGGAGAAGTAGGTTCTGGAAAAACTCTTGTTGCTTTGCGAGCGATGATCACGGTTGCTGACTCTAAGGGGCAGTCGGCGCTTCTTGCCCCAACTGAGGTTCTTGCCGCCCAACACTTTCAATCCCTTGAAAAAACTCTTGGAGTCGATTTGGCCAAGAAGCTTGGATTGACACTCTTGACTGGGCAGATGGCTGCAGCCGATCGAAAACGCGCACTACTTCAACTAGTTAGCGGTAAAGCACAGATTGTTGTTGGCACTCACGCGCTAATCGCCGAAAAAGTTGAATTTCTAGATCTTGGTTTAGTCATAATCGATGAACAGCACCGCTTTGGAGTGGAGCAGCGAGAAGCACTTCGCCTGAAGGGAAAGCAACCACCGCACGTTCTGACTATGACCGCCACTCCGATTCCTCGGACTTTAGCTGTGACAGTTTTTGGTGATTTAGATATTTCAACCCTCACTGAACTTCCTTCAGGAAGACAAGCGATCACCTCGCACGTGGTTCAGCTCTCGCAACCGCAACTGGTAGCTAGAACCTGGCAGAGAGTTGCCGAAGAAGTTAATAGCGGTCGTCAAGTGTTTGTGGTCTGCCCTCGAATCGATGAGGACGATCCCGGCACCGACCTGATTGAATCAGGTGGAGCTGCTGCTGAGGAGCAACTGTTTGTTGATGGTGCCGATAACGACCTCCTCAAGAAACCTAAACAACCTTTGGCCTCCGCCATTGGCATGACCCAATCCCTAAGGGATTTACCGGTACTTTCAAACACATTTATTGAAACTCTGCACGGCCGGATGAGCTCGGTCGAAAAAGCTGATGTGATGGCAAGATTTTCTGCTGGCGAAGTTGACGTACTGGTTTCCACCACGGTTATTGAGGTTGGCGTGGATGTGCCAAACGCTAGCGTGATGGTGATTCTGGACGCCGATAGATTTGGTGTCAGCCAATTACATCAACTCAGGGGGAGAGTTGGTCGCGGGGCAAATGCGGGACTGTGCCTAATGCTCACTTCGGCTGAATCAGATTCGCTTGCCTTTGAAAGAGTTACTGCTGTTGCGAAAACTCTGGATGGCTTTGCATTGAGTGAAATTGATCTTGAGCTCAGACGCGAAGGCGATGTGCTTGGTCAGTCACAATCTGGTTCCCGTTCAAGCCTCACGCTTCTGAGAGTTTTAGCCGATGCCGGATTGATTCAAAGTGCAAGAAAACAGGTCGATCTACTGTTGGAGGAAGACCCAACCCTTGAGAAACACCCGGCTTTGGCCGAATCGTTGGCAAGAATTGATCAAGATCAACAATTGAACCTAGCCAAGGGGTAATTCGCTCGGCTAACCTAGAGCAATGCCTTCAATTGCTGTTTACCCGGGATCTTTTGATCCAGTAACTCTGGGTCACCTGGATATCCTCAGTCGTGCAGCCAAACTTTTTAATGAGGTGCACGTCCTGGTGGTGCACAACCCAGGTAAATCTCCAAGGTTCAGTAGTCAAGAACGAATAAATCTAATTCGCCAAAGTTTGGACCAATTGGAATCAAAAGACTCGGGGAAAATTACCCTGGAGACACTGGAGCACGGCCTACTAGTTGACTACTGCAAAAAAATTGGAGCAGCAGCTCTAGTTAAGGGCTTTAGGACCAGCGTTGATTTAGATTATGAGCTACCTATGGCCCAAGTAAATCGAGACCTTGCCGGTGTTGAAACAGTGTTCATTCCAGCCGACCCTCAGCACGGACAAATTTCCAGTTCGCTGGTAAAGCAAGTTTCTGATCTTGGTGGCAACGTAGACAAGTACGTATCCCCGGCGGTAGCAAAAGCTCTGGCCAGCCGAGCCAAAGGCGGTGCCTAGACCATGAGCCAAAGTGAGGTTTACACGGTCTCAGTGATTGATTTGATGCACAAACCAGGTCAGATGCGCGAGGCAAGTCTAGATATCTTGACCCCAGAGTCGATGGGCCAGGGAATTGCAGTGATACCAATGGGCACCGAACTTGATCTAGATGTTCGATTTGAGTCGGTTCACGAGGGGATTTTGGTGACCGGTGAGGTCTTTGTTGATGCCGATGCCGAGTGCAGCCGCTGTTTAGAGCCCCTAACAGTGCCTATTGAGGTGGATTTTCAGGAGCTTTTCACGTATTCTGTATCAAGCGAGGATGACCACAGCGTTATAGATGAGCAAATCAATCTGGAACAGGTTATCCGTGACGCGGTAGTTCTAAATCTTCCGCTCCACCCACTTTGCCAATTTGACTGCTTAGGTCTTTGTGTTGAGTGCGGAGTAAAGATGTCTGAAAACCCGCATCATGTGCACGAAGCCCCGGTTGATTCCAGGTGGATTGCACTGAAAGAACTTCAGCAGCAAGATCCACTGAATTCGAATCTTCAGCCAGAGAAAGAGTAAGTAAATGCCAGTACCAAAAAGACGCCTATCCCGAGCACGCACCCACGCGCGTCGTTCACAGTGGAAAGCAGCTGAGGTTACCTTGGTCAAGACCGTTGAGAACGGCAAGACCGTTTACTCAATGCCTCACCGCGCGAAGCTTGTTTCAGACTCAGCCGGAAACGCGCTGTTCCTTGAGTACAAGGGTCGCAAGGTCGCTGACGCCTAAAAACTTCTAGGTAGCAATGGACCTCAACGTACTATGCGATCGCTTAGGCGTTGACCTCGAACCCCAACTACTTGAACTTGCCCTAACTCACCGTTCCTATGCATACGAGAACGGAAACATTCCCAACAATGAACGTCTCGAATTTCTTGGCGATTCAGTGTTGGGATTTCTTGTAACCACGCATATTCACGATTTGTTGACTGACCTTCCCGAGGGCGAGCTAACCAAGATTAAAAATGCCGTTGTCTCAGCTAGGGCGTTAGCTGGAGTTGCCGCTGGTATCGGTCTTGGGGAATTTATGAGACTTGGTAAGGGCGAGGATCAAACCGGCGGAAGAACAAAACTAAATCTGCTTGCCGACACATTCGAAGCAATACTTGGTGCGGTCTTTGTTTCAAAAGGACTTGACGCAGCAACAGCAATGGTCCAGAGATTTATTTTTCCGCTTTTGAATGACACCGATACGCTGCGTGAAAATAGTGATCCAAAAACAACTCTTCAAGAGAAGGCTCAGGAATTAGGTCTTGGCACAGTGCTCTATCAAACTCAATCCGAGGGGCCGGATCATGACCTTGAGTTTCACTCCCAGGTTTTAATCGCTGAGAAAGTTTATGGTTCTGGTGATGCAAAATCTCGTAAAGCCGCAGAAACCGAGGCGGCGATTGCAGCCTTGAAAAATCTTTTGAATAAGTAATGCCTGAGCTCCCAGAAGTTGAAACGGTCAGAGCGGGGCTTGCGCCTGCTGTAACCAACGCAATTGTTGAGGCTGTAGATATTTTTGATGCTCGATCGCTCAAACGCCACCACGGCGGACCAAAGGATTTTAAGCAAATACTTGTCGGCTCCAAGATTCTTGGCTCGGTGCGAAGAGGAAAATTTCTCTGGTTTCCACTTCACTTGGCTGATAAATCTACTTTCCCCCTAGCCCTTGTTGGCCACTTGGGGATGAGCGGGCAAATGCTGCTAAGAAAAGCTGGAGAGCCGGAGGACAAGCTAACCCGAGTAACCCTGCATCTAAAAACAGCAAAGGGAAAAAGCGTTGAACTGCGTTTTATAGACCAGCGAATTTTTGGATCGCTAGCAATCGATGAACTTACCGAAACACCAGATGGCAAGCCTGGTGGTTACAGTGCGGGAATAGGTAAAGGGAAAGCTTGGCAAAATCTAATTCCAATTCAAGCGGCACACATTCAACGTGACCCGCTAGATGAAGACTTTGACGAAGACCTGGTCTTGGAAAAATTTAAGAAAAAGAACTCTGGCATAAAGCGTGTGCTTCTAGACCAGCAAACCCTCAGCGGAATAGGCAATATTTACGCGGATGAAGCACTCTGGCGATCAAAACTCCACTATGACCAACCAGCGCTAACTCTCAGCAAGGCCAAGGCCAAGGAATTGCTGGTTCATGTCAAAGAGATTCTGAGTAAGGCCGTTGAGGTCGGTGGCACCAGTTTTGATGAACAGTACAAAAACGTAAATGGAGAAAGCGGCTACTTTGCGGTGTCGCTCAATGCTTACGGCATGACCGGGGAGCCATGCCAGCGCTGCGGCCGGCAAATTAAGCGGGACAGCTGGATGAACAGGGGCTCTCATTTCTGCCCGAACTGCCAAAAACTCAAGGTCTAGCTCCCGTACCTAAGCAAGTTGGCTGTTTTTAGGGTGGCAAACCGAGGCCTCAGAATGAGGTATTTTTGATAGTCGCGACAATTTGCGCGACCGGAGAACACTTATGAGGGGCGGGGAGTTAGCTTGTATCTCAAAAGCCTCACCCTGAAGGGTTTCAAGTCCTTTGCTCAGCCCACAACATTTGCTTTTGAAAAAGGCGTAACCGCCGTCGTTGGCCCTAACGGTTCTGGAAAATCCAACGTTGTCGATGCCCTTGCCTGGGTAATGGGCGAGCAGGGCGCGAAGAGTCTTCGCGGTGGAAAAATGGAAGACGTAATCTTTGCCGGAACTTCAACCAAAGGTCCACTTGGCCGTGCCGAAGTTGTTCTAACGATTGATAATTCAGATGGCGCTTTACCAATTGAATATGCCGAAGTAACAATTTCTAGAACGCTGTTCAGAAATGGTGGCAGCGAATACGCAATCAACGGTGAACCAGTTCGCCTATTAGATGTTCAAGAACTTCTCAGCGATTCCGGCCTAGGTCGAGAAATGCACGTCATAGTTGGACAGGGCCAACTTGATTCTGTGCTCCGAGCAACTCCGGAGGAGCGCCGCGGATTCATTGAAGAAGCAGCAGGAATTCTGAAACACCGCCGTCGCAAAGAAAAAACCGAGCGAAAGCTTGAAGCGATGCAGGCAAACCTGACCCGCTTGAATGATTTAGCTGGCGAAGTTCGCAGACAGCTCAGGCCTTTGAGTCAGCAGGCCGAAGTTGCTCGCGAGGCGCAGGGAATCGCATCCGTAGTTAGAGATGCCAAATCCCGCTTAATGGCTGCCGATGTTTTTGATTTACATCGAGGTCTTGAAGAAACCGCTAAGAGTGAAGCCGATAGAAGAGCAGAGCGGAATTTACTTCAAACCCTGCTAGCTGAAAATACAGCAAGACTTGGTCAATTAGAGGCCGCTCAAGTTTCAAGCGAACTAGATCAAGCTAGAAATCTTTCTTACCAATTTGATTCTCTTGCTGAAAGACTTCGCTCACTGCTATCGATAGCAAACCAACGAGTAGCTTTACTAAGCCAGCAGGCAGAAGTAGCCGGTGCTCAGCTTGACCCGGCTGCTATTGACGCCGAAGCAACTCAAGCGGCAACTCTCGCAACCGAGCTAAGCGCTTCAGTTGAAACGCTTAAGAATTCTCTAAACCAGGTTGAGCAGGCTAGAAGTGAGGCCCGCGATCTTCTAGAGAAGTTTGACAGTGAGTCTGCAGAGCAAAATGCATTAATTTCAAAGTTTGATCTTGAGAAAGTTCGGTTGGCAAATGAGGCTGCAGTTGCAGAATCAAAGCTAGTTAGCCAACGCGGAGAAGTTGTTAGAAATGAAGGCGCTCTTGGTGAGGCCCGCGATCGTCACTCTGCAAGAAAAGCCGAGTACGAGGCAGAGCTTCAAAAGAACGAACAACACGGAGGCACAGACAGCGCTCTTGAACTGAGTTACCAAGCTGCCCAGAAAGCGGTTTCTGAAGTTGCAATCACAATTGAGCGACTAAGAGAAAGTACTCACCAGGCAGAGCGCGAAAGAGATTCGCTGGCAGCCAAACGTTCAGCACTTAATCTAACTCTCGAGCAAAAAGATGGCGCCACCCAATTGGGTTCTGCTGGACTCAGCGGTATTCGTGGTTTGGTTGCCAGCCACATGCAAATTGACCAAGGATATGAAATTGCTATTGCCGCAGCTCTTGGGCCACTAGCCGATGCCATGGTTGCTGATTCCCTAGAGGCTGGACTCAATGCGATTGAGCACCTAAAGCGAAACGATGGTGGTCGAGTCGATCTGATTGTGGCTGATGTAAATTCCACTGGAGGACTTGGTCAACTCCCAGCTATTGCTGGAACTAGATCGGCAACTGAGGTCGTTAGCGCACCAACAGGCATTCTGTCCCTGCTTAAAAACTATGTGATTGTCGATGACATAAACGCCGCGCGAAAGCTCTATCAAGCAGATTCTGCAGCGCTCAAGCTCACTTTGATAACCATTGACGGTGACGTACTTACTGAGAACCTAATTCGCGGTGGGTCATCCTCGGCACCATCCAAAGTTGAATTGGTTGCCGAGCGAGATGCTGCCGATAAACGACTTACCCAAGTTATTGATCTGATTGAAAAATCTCAATCTGAACTTGCTCAGGCACGCTCAACTGAAGAAGCAGCCAAAGAATCAGAGAGATTGGCTTTAGCAAAACTCAATGAGCAGGATGCAACGGCCGCTGCTAATGCTGAAAAACTTGGAAGACTAAGAGTTGCTCTAGAAGCTTCAGAGGCAGAGTTGGAGCGTCTGGCTCAGGTAGTTGAAAACTCAAAGATTGGCATCGACGAACTAGAGTCAGAGCTTGCTAGAGCCGTTGCAGCACACGATGCTTTTGCAGCCCAAGAACGCCCCGCCTTAGATCTAGCCAACCGTCAGAGCCTGGCCGACAACCTCGAGCAAGAGCGCCAGCGAGAGCTTGAGCTTCGAATTGATTTAGGTGCTGCTATTGAGCGAGTTCGAGTTGAGCAAGAGCGCGCTCAATCACTTCGTAATCAAGTATCTGAGGCGCAAAGCGCAATCGAAAAAGCTAAATCAGCCGCCGCCGCACAGCAACAACAGCTTGCCTCGGCTAAGAAGGTGCTGGGCGTGCTACCAGCATTTATGAACGCAGTGAGCGAAAGTGCTGCTCAAGCTAAATTCAAGTTGCATGAACTTGAGTCTGCTCGCCAAAATCAAAACACGGAGTTGGTCAAGCTTCGCGGTGAAACTGCAGAGATTCAGATGAAACTTGCCGGCCTGACTCAAAGCGTTCATGACATGGAGCTAGCAAATCACGAAAAGCGTTTGACTTTGGCTAATCTTCTAACTCGCGCCCAAGAGGACCTAGGTCTTGAGCAGAGTGTCTTGCTTGAGGAGTACGGCCCGGAAGTTCCGATTCCAGACGAGGGCGCCGAGGGCGGTAGCAGGGTATTTATTCGCGAGGAACAGCAAAAGAGACTCAAGGACGCAGAGCGACTATTTGACAAGCTGGGCAAGGTAAACCCACTTGCTCTAGAAGAGTTTGCTGCACTTGAGCAAAGGCACAAGTTCTTAACCGAGCAGTTAACTGACCTAACTAACACCAGAAAAGACCTACTGCAGATTATTGATGAT
>WLGC01000024.1 GCA_009703465.1 Actinomycetota bacterium
TCCAGATCCAATCAAATAGACCCGAGTCAGGGTCGTTTCATCAAAAAGGTTCTGCCTAGGAGCTTTTCCGTTTCTGAGTTTTAGCTTTAGCGCATCTCTTTCTGATTTAGTCATCACTGTCATCTGCAGGTTGGTATCTAAACCAGAGAGAGCTTTACGAACATCGGCCTCAATGCTGACCGCGGCAGGACAGCCTGCAATTGTTAGCTTGACCGTTACCTCTTTACCTGAGATTTCAACCATGTCCAACTGCGTAATTGGAAGGCGCAGTTCAGGATCAATAACCGAGTCGAGCGCCTGTCTAATCAGACTTTCGCTCATCAACAATCTCTTTCAAAAGCGCACGTAGTTCATCGCGGACAAATTCCTTAGTTGCCAAATCTTCAATGGCCATGCGCAGTGCAACCACCTCGCGGGCCAGGTATTCGGTGTCATCAAGATTACGCTCAGCCATCTGGCGGTCTTGCTCAAACTTAACTCGGTCGCGATCATCTTGACGGTTTTGGGCCAGCAAAATAAGCGGCGCCGCATAAGAGGCCTGCATTGAAAGAATCAAAGTAAGTAGCGTGAAGTTGGTAGCTCTTGGATCAAATTGGGCATCGGCCGGAGCAAGTGTGTTCCAGGTAAGCCAAAGTGCAACCACAACGGTCATGGCAATTAGAAATGCACCAGTACCCATAGCTCGTGCGAAAGCCTCTGAGGCACGGCCAAATCTTTCCTGATCAATTGTCAGTCTTGGCATCAGCCGGGCGCGCTTGGAAATTGGACGGTCAAGTCTGATCTTCATCTTTGCCATTAGCTAACCTCCTCAATTGCTCGCCAGTCATCCGGTAACAGGTGATCTAGAACGTCATCCACTGTTACAACACCGATAAGTCGATGTTCATCATCCACTACCGGCAAAG
Organism: Actinomycetota bacterium; assembly: GCA_009703465.1. Taxonomy (GTDB): domain Bacteria; phylum Actinomycetota; class Actinomycetes; order Actinomycetales; family Microbacteriaceae; genus Rhodoluna. The sequence continues at coordinate 906 of WLGC01000024.1, forward strand.
CCACCAAGTTGTAGTTTGCGAAGGTTCGGTGAATTACAGAAATGTGAGTATCGGCTTTTACCGGTTCCAACTCAACGTCAAGCAGAACACTCAAGCGCTCGTGAGGTGGGTAGCGAAGCATCTTCTGAAAATGAACAGTTCCTAAATATCTTCCGGTTGCAGTTTCGTATGGCGGAAGTGTCACAAAAACTGAAGCTGCCAAAACTGGCGATACTTCTTTTTTGCGAATCAACGCCAACGCTTCAGCAACGGTTGAATCGGCGGCACAGATAATTGGTTCAGTAGTCATCAAACCACCAGCAGTGAATTCATCAAAGCGCATAAGCATTCGAATGTCTTCTGCTTCTTCTTCATCCATTAGTTCAAGAATTGCCTCACTGCGCTCCTCTGGAAGATTCGCCATCAAGTCAGCGGCATCATCCGGCTCCATAAGATCCAGAACTTCGGCGGCACGTTCATCATCTAGTTCGGTAATGATGTCAATCTGCTCATCCTCAGGAAGTTCCTCAAGCACATCAGCAAGGCGCTCATCATCTAGTTCTTCGGCAACCTCGATCATTCGCTCATCTGGCAGATCCAAAAGCGCTGAGGCTAGATCGGCTGGGCGAAGTTCTGAGTAGGTGGCTAAAAGTGCGGTTGCGGTCTGAGCCTCATCTCCCTGGTGCTCCTCAGCGATTTGCTCCCAGGTGGCAAACAAAGTGGCACCGCGGGCAAATGGCGAAGCCGAAGTCTTTGGTCTTCTAAGAAAAAGTTCTGAAACCGTCCAGTCACGGTTCTTTCCTTGCTCAATGGCGATGTCCTCAATGTTTGCTGAACCTGAACCATCTTGCAGTTTGACCTTGCGGCCAAGCATTTGAGCGATCACCCGGGTTTCTTGCCCGTGCTGAGTAAAGCGACGAAGGTCGATTACACCGGTGGTAATAATTTGACCAGCTGAGATTGAAGTCACTCTGGCAATTGGCACGTAAACACGACGACGACCAGGAATTTCAATAAGCATGCCCAGAGCTTTAGGTGAGCCTGATGTACGGTGCGCCACAAGAACGTCAATGACTTTTCCAACTCGATCCCCGGCTGGGTCAAAGACGCCGCAGCCAGCTAATCTGGCGATAAATACTTTAGAAGCGCTCACCATACAACCTTAGGCCAGTCGATGGTGACGTGCCAGAATGGATTTTGTGAACAACTCTCGAACATCTAAGAATCAACCGCCTGCCGTCCCTCAGGGTGAGGTAATTGCAAATTTTAAGCAGTACCAAGATGCTCAGGACTTTGTTGACAACCTAGTAAAAAATGATTTTCCGGCCAGCTCGGTGGCGATTGTGGGATCTGATCTCAGAACTGTAGAGCGGGTCAGGGGAAAATTAAACTATGCCCGTCTTGCAGCAAGCGGTGCAGTAACCGGAGCTTGGCTGGGCCTTGCATTTGGGTTAATTTTTGGAAGTTCCCCAACAGAATCTGGAGCCGCACTTTTCCCGGGTATTGAAGCTCTGGCATCACCGATATTTATTGGCGCTGGAATGGGCATGATTTTCAACATCACCAGATTTGGTTTATCAAAAAACAAGCGTGGCTATATCAGCGCATCTAGTGTGGTTGCCGCTAAGTATCAGATTCAGGTTCCCGCATCGCTAGCTGAAAAGGCAAAAGCAATTCCTGCCAAGAGCGCAAAAAACTAGCGGTGCTTAGCTAGCCACTTTTCAATATCTTTTGTTTTTCTAGGTAGAGCCGCACTCAGATTCTCAACTCCAGTTTTAGTAATCAAGACATCGTCTTCAATTCGAACTCCAATGCCTCGGTATTCCTTGGGTACCGATAGATCATTGCTGTGAAAATATAGCCCGGGCTCAATTGTGAAAATCATTCCAGGCGTCAACTTGGCATCCAGGTACATCTCTTTTCTTGCCTGAGCGCAGTCGTGGACATCAAGGCCAAGGTGGTGACTGGTTCCGTGCACCATCCAGCGGCGGTGTAATTGAAATTCTGGCTGCAGTGAAGTCTCTGCTGAAACCGACAGCAAGCCCCACTCTGCCGTGCGCTTGGCAATTACCTTCATAGCCGCATCATGGACATCCCTAAATCTGGCTCCGGGTTTAGCAACTTTGAAACCTGCATCGGCAGCTTCGAGTACGGCATCGTAAATCTTTTTCTGGATTGGTGAAAATTTTCCAGACACCGGCAAGGTGCGCGTTATATCTGCTGTGTAGAGTGAATCCATTTCTACGCCAGCATCTAAGAGAAGCAAGTCATTTTTTGCTACCGAGCCATCATTGTTAACCCAGTGCAAGGTACAAGCGTGCTCACCAGATGCCGCAATAGTGTCATAGCCCAAGCCGTTGCCAAAAATTCTTGCCTGGCTGAAAAAGGCAGTTTCAATAATTCGCTCACCTCTAGAATGACCAATAGCCTGCTTGAGATTACTAGCAACCGCTTCGAAACCCTTGATGGATGCAGCAACGGCTTTTCTCATCTGGTCTATTTCGTAAGAATCCTTCACCAGTCGCAACTCTGAGACAAATTGGATTAATCCGGCATCTTTATTTGAATTTAAAACTTTGGTTTTTGGCAATGAGCTAAGAAACTTTTTGTATTCAGAAAGCGACTTTGTCTCGAGTCCTAGTTCAGCAGCAACTTGATTAAGGCTTGGCCTTTTACCAACCCAAAACTCGCCGATGCTGGCATTGGCAAAGAACTCATCTTTATCCTGGCCCGCGCTTTCTCGGAAAAACAAAATAGAACTGGCGAGTTTTCCGCGGGCGTCAATTACCAAAACAGAGTCGGCAATAGCAGCAGAGCCCCAGCCGGTTAGGTGAGAGAAAGCAGAGTGAGCACGAAATAGATAATCGGTGTCATTTGAGCGAATCTTGGCAGCCCCTGCTTCAAACACGAGAACTTTGCCCTTGAAGGCCTTAGCAACCGCGCTTCTTCGGCGCTTGGCGAACTTGGCCACCTCGGCAGCTTTTGGTTTTGCTTCCTTTTGCTTCCCCCAGTTTGAGCCCATGTACTTCAAAAACTTAGCGCTGTGCGGGGTACGAGTTCTCATGGCTTTATTCTGGCACTATGTCAATAATTGATCTGCACTCTCACTCCAACCGATCAGACGGTAAAGAATCTCCAACCGAGGTCTTTGAGCATGCAGCAGCAGCCGGTGTAGAGATTCTGGCACTGACCGATCACGACACAACTAGCGGCTGGGCCGAGGCTACAGAAGCTGCGGCCAAACTTGGGCTTGGCTTTGTGCCCGGCATCGAGGTAACCACCCGCGCAACAGTATTAGTAGACGGTGCAAAAAGATTCATCAGTGTTCACATGTTGGCGTATTTGCCAGATCCTCAGCACAAAGAGCTGGCCGAGACAATGTATGAAACTGTGAATTCCCGTGAGATTCGGGCGATGAAAATTACCGATCTACTTTCTAGAGATTTTCCGATTACCTGGGATTTAGTTCTTGAGATGGTTGAGGATGGAGCAACAATTGGACGCCCAGCAATTGCCGATGCCATGGTTAAGCTCGGTATCGTTTCGGATCGCTCTGAAGCTTTTGCCGGCTCGTTAGATAAGCATGGACCTTATTACATTGCAACAGAAACGATCGACACTCTAGCTGCCATAAAACTTATCTTGGATGCCGGTGGTGTTCCTGTTATTGCTCATCCGCTCACCGATCTAAATCCCAATTCTTCTCGTGGAGATTTACCGGAGGAGCACTTTGAAATTCTGGTTGCGGCCGGTCTTGCCGGTTTTGAAATTTATCACCGTGAGGTGCCAGAAAATGCCAGGGAATGGCTTTTGCAGTTAGCTAAAAAACATGACCTGATTGTCACGGGCTCCAGTGACTATCACGGTATCCATGGCAAACCGAATCGCTTAGGTGAAAATACCACCAGTGCCGAAATGCTACAGAGAATAATTACAAGGGCATCTGGAACTGAAGCCAAACTTTAGGAGAAGAAATGGCTGAAAAAGTAAGTGGCCCAGCATCGTATTTTCCATCAATTGAAAAAACATATGGAAAGTCGATAGATCACTGGATGAAGCAGCTAAAGAAGACTAAAGACATGAAACACATGGACGCAGTCAACTGGCTAAAAACAGAGCACGGGATTGGCCATGGTCACGCTAACGCGCTGGTAGCTGTCTTCAGAAAAGAAAACGGACTTAGTTAGCCGCAGGCGACTGCCCGCCATTGCGGGTTCTGTTGCGCTGACGCGGTGGGCGCTTGTGCTCACCTTCGCCATGTCTTTCAGCACGAGGGGCATCGCTCTTAGCTTGAGGCTTGCGTTCCCCTGAAGGCTTTCGATCGCCGGAAGGCTTGCGAGAATTTCCCCCACGTGAATTATTTGGCCGGCCCTTATCGTCATCGCCCGGTTTCCATCCTTCGGGGCGCTTGCTCTTTGCAATACGTCCTTTAGTGCCCTTGGCAATTTCAAGATCTGTAAATAGGTGATCGGAGCTTGAGTATGTTTCGGTTGGTTCAGGTTGCCCTAGCTCAAGAGCTGTATTGATGTGCCCCCATCGAGTTAGATCTTCCCAGTCAACGAAAGTTACCGCGATACCGGTACGACCTGCTCTACCGGTTCGCCCAACGCGGTGTAGGTAAGCTTTCTCATCTTCTGGAATTGTGTAGTTGATTACGTGAGTTACATCATCAACATCAATACCTCGAGCAGCCACCTCGGTGGCAACCAAAATATCTTTTTTACCAGCTCGGAAAGCAGCCATCGATTTTTCACGCGCTTCTTGAGTCATGTCACCATGAAGGGCGCAGGCATTGAAACCGCGGTCAATTAGTTCTTCAGAAACCTTTGAGGCCTGACGCTTTGTTTTGGTAAAGATTACTGTTTTGCCTCTACCTTCAGCCTGCAGAATTCTGCCAACCACTTCATCTTTATCAAGTGAGTGCGCACGGTAAATAAATTGCTTTATGTCGGCTTTAGTGTGACCTTCATCGGGGTCATTAGTTCTAATGTGTACTGGTCGATTTTGATACTTACGAGCCATGCTCACGATGGTCCCTGGCATTGTTGCCGAGAACAGCATCGTTTGACGACCATCTGGAGTGTAGGCAAAGAGTTTTTCTACATCTGGCAAGAAACCTAAATCAAGCATTTCGTCGGCTTCATCCAAAACCATAAAACGAATATTGCTTAGGTCAAGAAGTTTTTGCTTAGACAAATCAATTAGGCGACCTGGGGTACCAACAATTACCTGCGCTCCGGCGTTGATTTCAGCAACCTGATCTTCGTAGGATTTTCCACCATAGATAGCAGCTACCTGAGTTGAGCGATTTGCTGAGGCAAGCTTTAGATCATCGGCAACCTGAATTGCTAGTTCTCGAGTTGGCACAACTACCAAGGCTTTAGCACCCGGTTCTGGATTGATGCCAAGGCTCTGCAGCAGTGGCAATCCAAAGCCAAGGGTTTTTCCGGTTCCGGTTTTTGCCTGACCAATAATGTCTTGGCCAGTTAGGGCTAGCGGAATAGCCTGCTCCTGAATCGGAAAGGGGCTTGTGATTCCCCGCGATTCCAAGGCATCGACAATGTCCTGGTCTATGCCTAATTCTTTGAAATTCAAATTACTCCTAAGTCCTGATAAGTCTACTGGGCGAGATTTTGCTGCAGAATGCGCATTCCTAGCCGAACTTGGACCAGTTCTAGAAGCAGAGGTTATCCTTATTGACGTGTTTGATTGGTTGAAACGACTTAGAGCCTCTGCCCGCAATTTCAGTTTGCCGGTGCGAGTTGAGAAAGCAGCTCGCAATACCGATAAGGTCAATCTGAAACCGTACACCCCAGAGCCAAAAGTTTTTCTTGGCCAATTGGCGTACCTGCAGTTGAGCCAATTTGAAATTCTTACCAATGAGCTTAAGTACTCACCTAACACAGCGTATAAAGCAGAACTCAGCGAAGCAGCGGCAAAAAACTTTGACAAGTACCGCGCCATCGCAACAAAAATTTCGGCCCTTGGAATTGATCCAACTGATGCCATGGACCCATTCGTTGAACGCATCGAAACTTTTCATTCCAGAACTAGCGCAATGGATTGGCACGAAACCATAATCAAGATTTATCTAGTGGCAGGTTTACTCGATGATTTTTATCGTCGACTAGCTAGCGGACTGGACTCATCACTTCGAGGTGATGTTGAAGCAGCGCTAAAGAATGATCAGTTCGCTACATTTGCAAAACAGGTGCTGGTGGAATCAATGGCCAAAGATAAGCAGCTCGGTGACCGCTTAGCTTTGTGGGGTCGTCGCATCATGGGGGATACCCTTTTGGAGCTGAGAGCAGCTTTTGACAACCGCAAACTTGCCGGCATTGCCAAGGGAAAGAAGCTCACTCTTGAAGAGGAGCGAAATGTAAATTTGGCTTCCTACTCAAAACTTGAGCCACTAATTACAGAACTTATCGGTGCTCACACCATGCGCATGGATGCGCTGGGACTAACTGCCTAGAATTACGATGTCGTCAGCGGTTTCGCTGGCTTTTTTCTTACCCTCTGGTTTCAAAGACCTACCGGCTTCGCGGCGCTTATCAATAAACTTTGCACCAAACCAGATTGCCACTGGCATACCCAGCATCACAATCAACCAGATCCAAACCTCGTCGTAGTGAAAGCCCAGCCAGGTGAACAGAATCCACATCGCGCTTCCGGAGGTTATGCCAAGTGCGGTTGGCACCAGGCTTCCGTATCTTTCGCTGGTTACTCCAACGTAGGGAGCAACTAATCCCAGGATTACCCCGTAGATAACGATAAAGAGAATGTTTAGAAGAGAAATTAGGTCCATTAGGCAATAAATCCAACTCGGCGGGTTTCTTCCTCACCTATTTCGATATAGGCAAGTGCGTCGGCTGGAACTATAAAAAGACGACCTTTGTTATCGACCAGCTTTAGCAGCTTTGAGCCTGCTTCTAAAACCTTTGCCACCTGCGCCTCAACCTCTGCGGCTGTTTGTGCTGATTCAAAACTGATCTCACGTGCGCTTTGGCGGATGCCGATTTTGATGTCCATTCCAGACCTTTCGTTTACCTGTATAGATTACGGCAATGTCACAACCACAGGGTATTTTTGAGGGCATGAGGGTGACTACTATATTCGCGTCTCCGGGCGCCGGTAAAACCACCCAAATCATTGAACGCTTTATGGCCGCCGTGCATAGCGGCACAAAACCGGGTGAAATTTTAGTCATCGCTGCTAGTCGTGAAGCTGCCAACTCACTCAGAGATAATCTGGCAATTGCTCTGCAGGGCGCAACCCCAGGTTCGCTGGCCAAAACAATCTCTTCTTTTGCCTATGGCGTTCTCAGGCACACAGCCCTGGCTCAGGGACAAAGTGCTCCAGAACTAATCAGCGGTAGTGAGCAAGATCAAATCCTTGAGCAAATTATTTCAGCGGCTCAGAATAATCCAGCAGTTGATAGCCAATGGCCTAAACATATAAACGCTCAGGTTTTATCACTAAGTGGCTTTAGGGCAGAACTTAGAGATCTAATTACTGTCTGCCTTGAGCACGCGGTTACACCGGAAGATCTAAAGCAATTAGGAATTACTCACAATAAGAGTGAGTGGGTGGCTGCGGCGGATATGTTTGAAAGCTACATAAAGCTGGTCACCGGTGCGAACTTCAACAATCGTTTTGATCCAACTCTTATTCTTCGAAGAGCTGCCGATGAGTTACGGGCGCTCGCCGAATGGCCAGAGTCGATAA
>WLGC01000025.1 GCA_009703465.1 Actinomycetota bacterium
GTAACTGCGGCAATAGTGCCGAAATCGAAGCGCTGTTCACCGCCACCAACCTCAGGTCCTTTTGAGATTAAAACAACACCAAACTCTGGTTTTTCTTCGGCAATTAGATCGCCTAGAAGTTTTAGGTATCTCTCTTCAAAAATTCGAAGGGACAGTGGCATGTGCGGTAGCAGCACTGTGCCAAGCGGAAACATTGGAAGCACTGCCATTTTTCACCACCAATAAATAATAAGTATCTAAATCCTAGGTGCTCTTTATCTCGGTAGCGCTCCCAGATCACTAATCATTTGCCTCTAATGCCATGATTGGTAGGTGGAGATTTTTGGCGCAGGGTTTATCGCTGGTTTAGCGTTGGCTATTCCGCTAGGTCCGATGGCAATACTTTTGATTGGCACCACCCTCAAAAGTGGGCGAGGCGTTGGTTCTTTTGGAGCCTTAGCTATGGCCAGCGTTGATGCCTGCTACGCATCTATTGTTTTTGCTTTTGGAAATCTTGTGATTGCAGCTCTAAGCCAATGGGTTTTCCCATTGAGAATTCTGGGAAGTGTAATTCTGGTGATTATTGCGGCAAAAATTTGGCTTGATTCTAGAAAAACTCTAGAGCTAGAGAATTCTTCTCCTTCACAAGTTGTTCAAACCAAAATACTCACCTATGCAAAATTCTTTGGCCTCACGGTTATCAATCCAGCAACGGCCTTCTACTTTGTTGGCATAACCCCAAGCGTGAGCGCGCTTAATTCAAGTCAGGGGTTAGCAATTGGCTTTTTGGTTTTTGCCGGCGGAGTATTCTTTGGCTCGCTGATTTGGCAGCTAACCCTCGTGCAAATGGGATCGCTGACTGCAAAATTCACTGATAAGAAAGTACAAAATCAAATTCAACGCTTTGGCGCAATTTTGATATTGGTACTTGCCGTTGGTCTTTTGCTTATCTAGATTTTTTAGTGCGTTTTTAGACACTAATCCAGCAATCGAGGTTGTACCGGTAGTTCTTTAGATGACTTTGTCGGCCATTCAACAATCAACATTGCGGCCACCATTATTAGGCCACCCATTACAGTCTTAAAGCCAAGGATCTCTTGACCTACAAGAACAGCAATTACCGCAGTCCAAAGCACCTCGGTGGTGAGGAAGATTGCCACCCTTGATGGATCCATGATTGCCTGGGCCCAGGTTTGCACCAAGAAGGCCAGTGCGGTTGAGAACACTGCGGTGAAGATAACGGCGAACCAACCATTTCCATCAACTGGGGCTTGGTAACCACCATCAAGAAGTGCACCAACCCAGCTAATCATCGCAACAACGGCAAGTTGGATCAGGGTTAGGGCATAAGCGTCTTTACCTGGGCTCCAAACGCTTAGACCTACGATGTGACCGGCAAAAAGTACAGCACATAAAACAATCCAGAGTTGGTTTACATCAACACTAAATCCATTCAGTGTCAAAACACCTAGAGCGACAAAAGCCATCACCGTACCGATGATGAGTTGTTTGTTGACCTTGTTGCCAAACATCATCCAGCCCAGTAGCGGGGTAAGAACAACATAGAGACCTGTGATGAAACCAGTAATGGCCGCGGTAGTAAGTTCAAGACCAATGGTCTGAGTAATGTAGCCACCAGCAAGAAGAATTCCAAGCAGAATTCCGTGCTTCAAAAGTTTTGCGTCGATAGCGCGAAGAACACGTGGCCTAAATGCAATCATGACTAAAACAGCTAGGGTAAATCGGCTCGCTAGAAAGTCATAGAAAGGCTGGTTTGCAATTGCATCCTTCATTAGAACGAAGGCTGCTCCCCAGGTAATTGCTACCCCGAGCATAGAAATAGAGGCAAGTGTTGTTTTGTTCATCCTGCCAGCCTAACTGAGTGGCGCTAGCGTTTTTTTGCGAAGGCTACGTTCTTTGCCATTGATGGGAAAACAAGTCCGTGCATCGGCCAAACAGACCACCAGTAGGCATGTCCGAGAAGTCCTTTGGGAGCATAGGTTGCAGTTTGGGTAACTATGGTGCCGTTGGAATTGGTATCTTTTTCCAAAGAAAATTCCAACCAGGCAAGACCCGGCATTTTCATCTCAGCGCGAAGACGTAAAAGTTTTGGTCTTTCAATTTCTTCAACTCGCCAGAAATCTAGAGCGTCTCCAACTTGAAGGTGAATTGCGTCACGACGACCTCTGCGAAGACCAACGCCACCAAAAATCTTGTCGATGAAACCGCGAACCTCCCAGGCCCAGGTGGCAAGTGAGTATCCGTTTTCTCCACCGATAGCTTCGACTCTCTTCCAAACCTCTTCAATGCCGTCTGGCGAGTTGACCACCCGAACGTCCTTATAAAGTGAGCCTCCGGCCCAGTCTGGATCTGTCGGAAGTGGTTCTGATGGAGTGCCAGGCATTGAGGCATCGGTCCAGCGAGTAACCACGCTGGCTTCTTTAATTTTTGTCAGGGCAAGTTGAACAGCTTTTTTGAACGGTGTCAGGCCGTCAGCCGGATCTGGAATCAAAGATCTAATCTTGTCCTCTGCTGCAACAACTTCATTTCTAAGACTTATTACCAATCGTTTTGCCAAAGTGTAGGGAACTGGAGTTACCAGTCCTACCCAACCGCTGGAGAGCCTTGGCGTAAGTACTGGAACTGGAATGATGATGCGTCTAGGTAAACCGGCAGCCTCGGCATACTGCTGCATCATTTCTTTATAGGTGAAAATCTCTGGACCACCGATGTCAAATACTCCTGATACTTCAGGCTTCAGACTTGAGGAGCCAACCAGATAGCGTAATACGTCTCTTACTGCGATGGGTTGAATTCTCACATTCACCCATTTAGGAACTGTCATGATTGGCAGACGCTCTGTCAGATAGCGCAGCATTTCAAAAGAAGCTGAACCTGATCCAATAACAACTCCGGCTCGAAGCTCAATTGTTGGCACACCGGATGCTCTTAGAATCTCACCGGTTTCAGCTCTTGCTTGCAGGTGCGGAGACATAACCTCGTTTGGTGCAATGATTCCGCCAAGATAAACGATTCTTTGAACCTTTGCTGTTTTTGCAGCCTCGCCAAAACCCACTGCCATTTCACGTTCTTCGTTTTCAAAGTCATCCTTAGACATCAAAGCGTGAAGAAGGTAATAGGCAACATCAACTCCGGACATTGCTTTACTTAGAACCTCAGGGTCATGAGCATCACCCTCGCTAAGTTCAACCTGATCAATCCACGGGTGGTCTTTCAGACGATCGGCATTTCTGGCAAGAACTCGAACCCGATTTCCATGCTTTAGTAGCTCAACTACAAGTCGGCCGCCAATGTAGCCGGTAGCGCCGGTGACTAGGCAAAGAGCTGGTTTGCCAGCATCATTTTTTAGAAGCGGTAAGCCTTGGGAAACGGATTGATCCATGACCCTAGAGTAAACCCCAACGCTCAACGGCAACTACTTTTTTGCGTTTTTTGTCTGCGTTTACAGCAAGATGTAAAACTACAAACTCGGCAGGTTTTAGATCTGCGGCGGCTTCAATTTCTTTGGCCTGCTCTTTACTTGCTAATTGAGCCAATTCACTCAAGATTGTTGGCAGTGCTGGACGATGTGAACAAAGAACGGCTGACTTACCCTCATCAATAATGTCTTTGACTACATTGCGGGTCCGCTTCGGCCCCTTTTTGTTTCCGTTTTCACTCAGCTGCGAACGTTCGATAATCGGTAAATTCATTTTTTTGGCATAGGGCTGCACGGTATTGAAACACCTTACCCAGGGGCTTGAGGTAACCCGCTTTGGGCCAAAAGCTCCCAGCAGAGGAATTAGTTTTTTGGCTTGCTTAGTGCCTTCATCAAGCAGGGGACGTTTTCCGTCATCGACTATGTAGCCCTTATGCCATTCGTCACGGGTCATCGCCTTGGCATGTCGAAGCACAATCAGCGAATTGGTTTTCAGCTGATGCTTCTTTTCTAAATCTAAGAGCGCATCCAGAACTTCGTTATCAAATTTGTAGGAAAGAAGCTCATGAGCTTTTTCTGGAGTAACCCAATCAACCTTGGCTACTTCCTCGGATGGCTTGAAGTTTGATTTAGCTAGAGTTTTATCGCTTACCCTGGCAGCCCAGTAGTGAACTTCTTTGTCTTCACCGGTTGGCACTGTGTAGTGGGCAGTTGGCAAAGGGATGCCCAGACGTATCTTAAGACCGGTTTCTTCGTAGACTTCTCGAACAGCGGCCTCGGGAAAAGTTTCACCTGGGTCAACTTTTCCTTTTGGAAAAGACCAATCCTGGTGTCGACTTCTGTGAATCAGTGCAACTAAGAGTTTGCCCTTTTCCTCACGCCACAAGAGTGCGCCGGCTGCGTAAATTGTCATTAGCTACGCGAATTTCTTTTACTGTAAATTTCATTCATTATGAAATCTTGGAAATCGGTTAGGTAATCACCAGTGGCATTTTTTTGGTGGCGATTCCAAGTACCTTCAGAGTCAAGATGCCAAGAAGCAACCTTGTTACTCATGGCTAATTCAAAGATTGAATTGAGTTCACGTATGTGATCCGGCTGCGATATTCTAACCAGTGCCTCAACACGCCTGTCTAGGTTGCGGTGCATCATGTCCGCTGAGCCTATGAAAACCGCAGGGTCGCCACCGCCTAGGAAACTGAAAATTCTTGAGTGCTCAAGGTATCTTCCAAGAATTGAGCGCACCTCAATGTTTTCACTCAAGCCAGCAACTCCTGGCTTTAGCGCGCACATACCTCGAACCAGAATCTCAACCCTTACCCCGGCGTTGGAGGCTTTATAAAGTGAGTCAATGATTTGCTCATCAACCAGCGAATTGACCTTTATGCGAATAAGGGCATCCTTGCCAGCTTTTTTGTGAGCAATCTCCCTTTCAATTCTTTCGGTCAAGCCCTCTCGCACACCAACTGGAGAAACCATTAGAGATTTGAATTCGGTCTCTGGTGCGTAGCCCGATAGTTGATTGAAGAGTTTGGTTAGATCTTCTCCGACAGATTCGCGGGCAGTTAGCAAACCGTAGTCCTCGTAGTAGCGGGCTGTTTTTGGGTTGTAGTTACCGGTACCAATGTGGCAGTAGCGGCGAAGCTGGCCACCTTCTTGACGAATTACCAGGGCTAACTTGCAGTGGGTCTTGAGGCCAACAATTCCATAAACCACGTGCACACCAGATTGCTCAAGCTTTCGCGCCCAGGCGATGTTGTTTTGCTCATCAAAGCGGGCCTTGATTTCAACTAGCGCTAGCACCTGCTTGCCTGCTTCAGCAGCAGCGATTAGTGCATCAACAATCGGTGAGTCTCCTGATGTTCGATACAAAGTTTGCTTGATTGCCAAAACTTTTGGATCTGCAGCTGCCTGCTCAACAAATGCCTGAACTGATGTTGAAAAAGATTCGTATGGGTGGTGCATCAAGATATCGCGCTGTCTCATCGCCGAAAAAATACTGACATCTTTATCTTCAACCGGCTGCAGGTAGCGGTTTGTGATAACCGGGTGTTTTGGATAGCGAAGATCAGTTCTCTTAATTGATGAAATTTCAAATAGACCGGTTAGGTCAAGTGGCGAAGGAAGACTATAAACATCCTCTTCACTGATGTCCAATTCCCTGATGAGAAGTTCCAAAACTTCTGGATTGATATCGTTTGCAACCTCTAGTCTTACCGGTGGACCAAAGCGTCGGCGAAGCAGTTCTTTCTCAAGCGCCAGTAGAAGGTTCTCGCCCTCTTCCTCGTCAACTTCCAGGTCTTCATTTCGGGTGACCCTAAAGGTGTGCTGCTGCAGCACCTCCATGCCGGGAAATAGTGAGTCAATGAATTCGCCCATGATGTCTTCAAGTGGCACAAAGCGGGTGTCTTGAATATTTTCATAGCCTGGAATTCTGACGAACCTTGGCAGTAGTGGCGGCACCTTTACACGCGCAAAGTGCTCTTTATCTGAGTCAAGATTTTTTAGAACAACTGCAAGATTTAGAGAAAGACCTGAAATGTATGGAAACGGGTGGGCTGGGTCAACGGCAAGCGGGGTAAGAACTGGAAAAATTTGATCTTTGAAATAGGCGTGCAGTGAGGCACGTTCTGATTCTTCTAGGCTGGCCCAGCGCACAATTCGAATTCCACTGTCTTTTAGCGCCGGCTTGATGCTGTCAATAAAGAGTCTTGAGTGTCGTTCCTGAAGACGATGTGCCTCTTGGCTGATTTGGCTAAGAACCTCTTGGGGTGACAAACCTGAGCTTGAGGTAACCGCTAGACCGGTAGCGATTCTTCGCTTCAAACCAGCAACACGAACCATGAAAAATTCATCAAGGTTGGCAGCAAAAATTGCTAGGAAATTCACTCTTTCTAAGAGGTGCAGATTTGGGTCTTCAGCCAATTCCAAGACGCGCTGATTGAAAGCAAGCCAACTTAGCTCTCGATCTAGGTAGCGATTTGGCTCTAATTCGTTGCCAAAATCAGGCAACGAGATAGCCATGGTTTCTTCGGAGGACATCCTTCAATCCTGCCACGAGCAGGTTGCCTCTGGATAGACGCAGTTTTAACGCTAGGTTGCTAGCGATTCCTGGTTTTCATCAGTGTTAAAGCGGTATCCGACGTTTCGAACGGTACCAATTAGAGACTCATAATCTCCAAGTTTGGCTCTTAGCCTTCGAATGTGTACATCCACGGTCCTGGTTCCACCAAAGTAGTCATAACCCCAGACCTCGCTCAAGAGCTGATCCCTAGTAAAAACTCGGCCGGTGTGCTGTGCCAAGAATCTCAACAATTCAAATTCTTTGAATGTTAGATCCAATGTGCGACCGGAAACTTTTGCGCTGTAGCTCGCCTCATCAATCACAATTCCCGATGCGTGTATCTGATTGCTTCGCTCAAATTGATTTGCTTTACCAATTGCCATTCGAATTCGCGCATCCAGTTCACCTGGGCCGGCGCCCTCTAGGACAATATCGCTGGCGCCCCAATCAGAACTAATTGCCGCTAGACCGCCCTCGGTCACCACCACAATCAAAGGAGCACCGATACCGGTGGCAACAAGAATTTTGGCTAAGGATTTTGCAGCGGCTAGATCTTGACGCGCATCTAGAAAAATTAGGTCATGGCCTGGTGCATTGACTAGGTTGGCGGGCTCCGCGGGAATCTGGCGAACCCGATGGCTTAGCAGTCCAAGCGCAGGCAATACCTGCTTATCAGCCGTAGCTGAAAGAACCAGAATTTGAGCCATTCAAATCTCCATACGCTTGGCTAAAGTTTAGTCCGTGATTCCAGCGGGGGTTAGGGCATGATTGCTTTGTGAACGCAAATTGGACTCAGATCGTCTCAATCTGGACTTTGGTTGCAATCTTGACCGTTGCCTTGATTGTGGTTCCGGCGCCGACCGGTCAGCCGGTGGAGGCTGCCTTTGGGGCAATTCTCGCCGGTTCCATTGCCACCGTCTCATTGCTGCAGCTTTTCAAGAACAATGCAGATGGCTTCGTTCGCAAACTTGTTTATGTGGGCGGCGGTAGCTACCTGATTCTTGCTCTGGCCACAGCGTTTGTTTTCCTGAAAGGTTAGACTTTTAGCATGTCTTTACTTGCAATCGAGATTTTCTTCACTGGATTACTAGTGCTAGCTTCCCTTGCCATCGGCGCAGTATCGGTGCTGGTCCTATATAAGTTGTTCAAGGGTCAGAAATAGTTGTTCGTCCTTCCTGAGGGACTGCCGCTTGAACTAACCCCATTTGCTTTTTTAGTTGGCAAGTGGGAGGGAACCGGCGTCATCAGTTACAAAATCAACAACACCGATGACGATCCGGTGGAAAAAGAATTCAAGCAACGAGTTGAATTTGCTCACGATGGTTCAAATGCTCTCACCTATGTTTCCTCGGCTGAGCTCATTGATGAGGCAGGCACAATTCTGCCCAGCGAAATTGGCTACTGGACAATTGCTAGGCCTGCAGAAGCTGCTGATCACGGACCTGGGTTAATTATTGGCTCCGGTGAAAAAAGCATTAAGACCCATGAGGATTTAGAGAAGCTAAGCAATCCTGAGGGTGGCTTTGACATACAGGTTTCAGTGCTGCACCCAGGAGGCGTGGCAGAGTTGTACAACGGAAAAATTAAAGGCGCCAGAGTTGATTTAGCTTCAGCTCATGGTGTGGCATTTGAAAACGCTAAAACTTACCGTCATTCAGCGCGCATGTACGGTTTGGTTGAGGGAGCACTGCTTTGGGTTTGGGAAATTGCTTTACCTGGCGAGGATCTAAAACCACACGCCTCTGCTCGACTTGAGAGGGTTGAGTAAAAATTGAATCTCGCACCCGGGCATTTTGGTAATTCAAATATCGAGCAAAGAAATCTAGCCGAGGGTAAAGCAGCGGTTTATTTAGGCGCTCGCGGGATTATCAAAGTAACTGGCGAAGATCGTTTGAGCTGGCTACATTCCTTGCTTTCGCAAAATCTGAAGAACCTCGCACCTGGAGTTTCTGCCGAAGCTTTGCTGCTAGATCCGCAGGGACATATCGAGCAGGTAATTCACTTTCTAGACGATGGTGAATCATCTTGGTTAGTGGTTGAAGAATCTGGCCGAGAGAGTTTGCTGGCTTGGCTAAACAAAATGGTTTTTAGAATGCGCGTTGCGCTCAGCGA
>WLGC01000026.1 GCA_009703465.1 Actinomycetota bacterium
AAGTACGGTCCAAGTTTGGACGAGGTTATTGCCCACCGAGATTTTGTCTCTGAGCGTCTTTTGCAGTGGGATTCATCTGCTGATCAAATGGGTGAGCTGGAAGCCATGCTCGCCGAAGAACTAAAAGCAACCACCAAGTCTGCGGCAGCACTTTCGGCAGCTCGAAAAACTGCTGCGTTGGATTTAGCCGAGCAGGTGAGCGCTGAATTGGCTGCCCTTGCGATGCCAGGGGCTAGCTTGGTGGTGACTGTTGAAGAGTCAGCGGAGTTTGGCGCAAACGGTAAAGACATAATCTCTATTCAACTTTCATCATTTCCAGGTGCGGAACCGCGGCCATTGGGCAAGGGAGCCAGTGGTGGCGAACTATCGCGCATCATGCTGGCTATTGAGGTGGTGCTGGCTAAGACGCAGAGCGCACCCACATTTATTTTTGATGAGGTCGATGCTGGAGTAGGTGGAGCAGCTGCCATTGAGGTTGGCCGAAGACTAGCCAAACTTGCCAAGCAGGCTCAGGTAATAGTAGTCACCCACCTGGCCCAGGTTGCCTCGTTTGCTGATCAGCACCTTAGGGTTCTCAAGACCAGCGATGCTAGTTTCACAGCAACCGATGTGGTTGCGCTTGATCAGGCCGATCGAGTAAATGAGCTAGCTCGAATGCTCTCCGGGTTGCCAGAGTCTGAGTCGGCTAGGACCCACGCTGGCGAATTGCTTGAAAAGGCTCGTGCTGAGTTCAAGACTTTTTAGCATGTCGCAGAACTAAATCGAACAAGCCGGCCAGATGGCTGGTAGACTTAAATTCCATGGCAGAGGCTCTGGAATCCGGTATCACAAGACACATTTTCGTCACCGGAGGAGTAGCATCTTCACTCGGTAAGGGACTTACCGCCTCAAGTCTAGGAAATCTACTTCGTGCCCGCGGCCTTAGAGTCGTAATGCAAAAACTGGATCCATATCTAAATGTTGATCCAGGGACAATGAATCCTTTTCAGCACGGTGAAGTATTTGTTACCGATGACGGAGCAGAGACCGACTTAGATATCGGTCACTATGAAAGATTCTTGGACATAAACCTTGGTCAATCTGCGAATGTGACCACCGGCCAGATTTACTCCACTGTGATTGCTCGCGAACGAAGAGGCGAGTACCTCGGTGACACCGTTCAGGTGATTCCGCACATCACCAACGAAATTAAAAGAAGAATGCGCATGCAGGCGCAAGATTCACCAGCTCCTGATGTCATCATCACCGAAATTGGCGGAACAGTAGGGGATATTGAATCTCAACCGTTTATTGAAGCAGCAAGACAAATTCGCCATGAAGTCGGCCGCGATAATGTTTTTTATATTCACGTCTCACTGGTTCCATATCTTGCGGCTTCTGGAGAACTAAAAACCAAGCCAACCCAACACTCGGTGGCAACCCTAAGATCAATTGGTATTCAACCAGATGCTGTTGTCTGCCGAACCGATCGAGAGCTTCCAGATTCAATAAAAAACAAAATCGCTTTGATGTGTGACATCGATAAGAAAGCTGTAATTACTGCAGCTGATGCCGCCAGCATCTACGACGTTCCTACTGTTTTGCACGAAGAGGGCTTAGATTCCTACGTGATCGAGCGCCTAGGTTTAGGTGAAAAAGCCGGGGATGTCGACTGGAGTCGTTGGCAGGGAGTGCTCGATGCAGTGCACAACCCTAAGCACGAGGTCACCATCGGTTTGGTTGGAAAGTATATAGATCTTCCGGATGCCTATCTATCGGTTACCGAAGCACTTCGTGCCGGTGGATTTGCCAACATGGCCAAGGTAAACATCAGGTGGATTGCCTCAGACTCTTGTGAATCAGAAGAAGGCGCCAGAGATTCACTTTCAGATGTTGATGCTATTTGCATCCCAGGCGGTTTTGGTGTTCGTGGCATTGAGGGAAAGCTGGGTGCACTTAAGTTTGCTCGCGAAAATAAGATTCCAACACTAGGTCTTTGTCTAGGACTGCAGTGCATGGTGATTGAATTTGCTAGAAACGTAGTTGGTCTTGAGGGAGCATCCTCAACAGAGTTTGATCAAGATGCAAAGTATCCAGTGATTGCCACCATGGCAGAGCAAGTGGATATTATTGCCTCGGGTGATATGGGCGGCACAATGAGGCTAGGTCTATACACGGCAAAATTAAAGCCAGGCTCAATTGTTGCATCGGTTTATGGTTCAGAGTCAATTGAAGAACGACACCGTCACCGATATGAAGTTAACAACACCTACAGAGATCAAATCGCCAAGGGTGGACTGGTGTTTTCTGGAACATCACCAGATGATCACTTGGTCGAGTTTGTGGAGTTGCCGGTTGAGGTGCACCCTTACTACGTAGCTACCCAAGCGCACCCGGAGTTTAGATCACGTCCAACAAACGCTCATCCTCTGTTTAGGGGACTCGTTGTTGCAGCTATAGAAAGAAGAGCATCGAACAAGTTGTTCGAAGTTTCTGGAGCGTAGTAGGCCAAGATGATTAGCCATCTGCCTGATCACAAAGTCGGCAATCTTGCGGGTCTAACAGATTCATACCTCAGGCACCTCAGCATTGAGCGGGGTATGGCTAAAAACACAATTTCTGCTTATCGGGCAGACCTTGACCGCTACCAAGAGTTTCTGAACACAAAAAATATTGAGAATCCAAATCAAGTCACTGAGTTGCTGGTGCGTGAGTTCGCTGAACAACTTGGGACTAGATACGGTTTGGTCTCCAGTTCTATCGCCAGGGTATTGGCTGGAATTCGTGGACTGCATAGATTTTGGCTACTTGAAAACATCACCACCCAAGATCCAGCAGCGGCGATTAAGCCTCCAAAGAGCAGTAGGAATCTCCCTAAAGCCATAACCGTCGAACAAGTTGAATCCCTGCTTAATAGCGCCGGGCCTGATCCTCAGGCCGAGGATGCAGAGGCCAGTGATCCGGTTCGAGTTAGAGACCGGGCAATTCTGGAACTTCTTTACGCCACCGGCGCTCGAATCACCGAGCTAATTAACTTGGACTTAGACGATCTGATAGATCCGACCCTGGTTCGGCTATTCGGCAAAGGGTCTAAAGAGCGAATAGTGCCAGTTGGAGGCTTCGCCCAACGAGCGCTTCAGGCTTATCTAGTTAGAACCAGGCCACTGCTAGTTTCCCAGGGACGTGGAACCCCGGCCCTGTTTTTGAATCAGCGCGGTGGCAGGCTGTCTAGGCAAAGTGCCTGGCAGATCATCACCGATGCAGCCCAGGTGGCCAAGCTCCCCGGTGAAATCTCGCCGCACACCCTACGGCACTCATTCGCCACCCACCTGCTAGAAGGCGGAGCAGACGTCAGGGTGGTACAGGAGCTGTTGGGGCACTCATCGGTTGCCACCACGCAGATTTACACCTTGGTGACCGTTGATAGATTGCGTGAGATTTACGCAGGAGCCCACCCGAGAGCCAGGCGCTAGCTCGCCCCAGGCCCCAGGAGCGCCTATTTGGCTGCTGCCGCCGGAGCAATTTGGATGAGCGGCAGAGGGGTAAACTGTGGGTTGATTCATACGTAATTTCGGGAGGAAATCATGGCAAAGGCAGTCGAGGATACTCGCTTCGCCACACCAAAGCCTCTCAAATCCCACGGCCCGGCTCGCATCATCGCGATGTGTAATCAAAAGGGCGGTGTTGGTAAAACAACCACCTCAATAAACACAGCTGGTGCGCTCGCCGAATACGGCCGCAAAATTCTTCTAATTGATTTTGATCCGCAGGGCGCGCTCTCGGCAGGTCTGGGAATCAATTCCCACGACACTGTGACAATTTACGACCTTATGTTGGATAGAACCATTGATCCAAAAACTGCAATTCAAAAAACCAGTCACCCAAACCTAGACGTTATCCCGGCAAACATAGAGCTATCGGCGGCCGAGATGAAGCTGGTCAATGAAATTGCCAGAGAGCAGATTCTTTCAAAGATCTTGAAGCAGGTTTCGGCAGACTACGACGCAATTATCATCGACTGCCAACCTTCCCTTGGGTTGCTAACTGTAAATGCCCTTACTGCAGCTCACGGTGTGGTTATTCCTTTAGCAACCGAGTTTTTTGCGCTTCGCGGAGTGGCCATCTTGGAAGACATCATCAGCAAAGTAAAAGAAGGTTTGAATCCAGCTCTGCAGCTAGATGGAATTTTGGCGACCATGGTAGATTCCAGAACTCTGCACTCGAGGGAGGTTCTAGATCGTCTTGTAGAAGCATTTGGCGAAAAGATTTTCAAGACTGTTATTCATCGAACAGTAAAGTTCCCTGATGCCACTGTTGCTCAAGTTCCAATCACTGAGTTTGCCCCAAAATCAGACGCTGCCGAGGTTTATCGAACAGTAGCTAAGGAGTTGGTGGCTCGTGGCTGTGTTGCTTAAGTCTGATCTGAGCGAGGGTTCCGACAAGGGATCTGGGTTTGCGGTAAACCTTGGAAACTTTGATGGCCCATTTGATTTGCTGCTCAGCCTTATTTCAAAGCATGAGATGGATATCACTGAGATTGCTCTCAGCAAAGTTACTGACGAATTCATCAACTATCTCAAGACTCTCGATGGTGCTGAAGAAATGGATCAGGCAAGCGAATTCCTAGTTATTGCGGCAACTCTGCTAGATCTAAAAATCGCTGGACTATTGCCAAAGGGCGAGGTTGTTGACGCCGAAGACGTTGCCCTACTTGAGGCAAGAGATCTACTATTTGCTCGATTGCTTCAGTACCGCGCCTTTAAAGATGTATCAAGCTACTTCAGCACCGCAATGGCGCTGGAGGCCAGAAGATTCTCGAGAGATGTTCGCCTTGAAGATCGATTCATGAAGCAGAAGCCGCAATTGGTTTGGAGTACCACTCTTGAAGAATTCGTTGCTCTGGCCAAGGAGGCCATGGCTCCCAAGGAAGTTCCGTCTGTTGGCACCGAACACCTGCACGCACCAAGAATTAGTATTCGCGAACAAGCTGCAGAGGTTGTTTCAATGCTGAGGAGATCTCTTCGGATGACCTTCAGTCAAATTATTGGGGCAATTAAGGACCGTGCAATTGTGGTGGCTAGATTCCTATCGGTGCTAGAGCTATACCGACTTTCAGCGGTGAGTTTTGAACAAGAGACTCCGCTTGGGGAGCTCAGCATTAGTTGGGACTCTGAAAATTTTGATGATGAAACACTAGCCAACCTTGGAGCAGATTATGAATCTTGATAATTCAAACATTGAAGAAATTTTGACAGAGGCTGAAACTCCAGAAGATGTTGGCCGCATGGAACCGGTGAGTGCAGATGATCTGCGCTCAGCAGTTGAGGCGATTCTTATGATTACTGATGCGCCGCTTTCAATCATCAACCTGGCTACCGCTTTAGAAAGTCCAGTCAATGAGGTCCGTGATGCAATCAGTTCCTTGGTGGCAGACTATGACGGAGTTGACGGCTCGACACCGCGAGGTTTTGAACTGCGCGAGGTTGGCGGTGGCTGGAGAATCTATGTACGTGCTGACTACGACTGGGCAGTAAAAAGTTTTGTAGCTAACGAAAATCCAACAAAGCTAAGTCAAGCAGCTCTTGAGACTTTGGCCGTAATTGCTTACAAGCAACCAATTTCCCGCGGGCAAGTCGCTTCCATTCGAGCAGTGAACGTTGACTCAGTGGTAAGAACCTTGCATAGCCGCGGTTTGATTGTTGAGCTTTATACAGACTCAGAAACTGGTGCCATTCACTATGGAACAGCTCCACTGTTGCTTGAAGTTCTGGGTATCAACTCGTTGGATGAGCTGCCACTAATTAGCCCTTACCTTCCAGGTGCGAATAGCAACTTCGATGCCGTCTAACCAAGAATCTGATGCCCAGGGTGTCAGACTGCAAAAAGTCATGGCCGCTGCGGGTGTTGCATCGCGTCGCGTCTGTGAGGATTACATAACTCAAGGCCGAGTAAAAGTTAATGGTCGAGTTGTAACTGAGCTGGGCACCAGAATCAATCCCGAAACAGACAAAGTGTCAGTTGGTGGAAATCCAGTTCAGTTAGACAACTCAAGGGTTTACCTTGCACTGAATAAACCGGCCGGCGTAGTTAGTTCGATGTCTGATGAGAATGGCAGGCCCGACCTAAATCAATTTGTAGTTGGCTACGATCGCGTTTTTAATGTGGGTCGCCTTGATGCCGAAACTACTGGCCTAATAATCATGACCAATGATGGCGAGCTGGCCCACAAATTATCTCATCCAAAATTTGGTGTCACAAAAACCTATGTTGCCCGCGTTGAAGGGGTAGTGACTCCCGCGATCATTCATAAGCTACTGAGCGGATTTGAGCTGGACGACGGGATGATCAAAGCCGATAAAGCTCACCTTATTGATATTCAGCCAGGGGAGAGCCTGGTTGAAATTGTTCTTCATTCTGGTCGCAATCGAATTGTCCGAAGAATGTTTGAGTTTGTTGGCCATCCGGTGGTTGGTCTAGTTAGAAGGCAATTTGGACCAATTCAACTCGGGCCGCTAAAAGAGGGTCGAATCCGCGAGCTAAGTAAAATAGAGGTTAGTGCGCTACTAAAAGCTGCCGAAGGTGAAACCAAGCGTGCACCAAGGCCTGCCAATAAGCGCTCCGCGCTGCAAGTGAAGGGTTGATCAAATGGCACTGAGGGCTATTCGCGGCGCAATTCAGCTGGATGTCGATGAACGCGAACATCTAGTTAAGTCAACCGCTGAACTTCTTACCAAAACTCTGCATGCTAATGAGATAGAAAACGGTCAGCTGGTTTCAATTCTTTTTACCTCAACTCCAGATATAACAAGTGAGTTTCCTGCTGTTGCTGCTCGTGAGCTTGACCTCGGCGATGTGCCGCTGATGTGCTTTGTGGAAATGGATGTAATCGGCGCCATGCAAAGAGTTATTCGAATCCTGATAATGGTGGAATCGGATAAAGCTAGATCTGAAATCCAGCACGTTTATCTGCGCGGCGCTAAAGCGCTTCGCCAGGACATTGCACAGTGACAACGTTTGTTGGGTCAGTTCGGATAGTTGGTGCTGGCCTTTTAGGAACGAGCATTGGTCTAGCGCTGACCAAACAGGGTGTTGATGTCTCAATCGCATCAAGATCCACCAAGAGTGTTGAGCTTGCTACGAACTACGGCGCGGGCCGAGCGGCGACGGATACAGATTCTCCAAATCTGATAGTTGTTTGCGTGCCGCCTGATCAAACTGCGGAAATAGTAGCTCAAGAACTCAGGATATTCCCACAAGCATTTGTCACCGATGTAGCAAGCGTTAAGCAAAGCATTCTGCACAGCCTTGAAACTATGGGCGCACCAATTGAGCGTTATGTCGGATCGCACCCCATGGCAGGTAGAGAGCGCGGCGGCGCACTAGCTGGCCGAGCAGATTTGTTTCTTGGAAGACCGTGGATTGTCTGCGCGCACTCAAAATCTTTACCAGCTGCAACCAAGGCGGTGAAAGATCTCGCCAGCTCCCTAGAGTCATCTGTTGTCGAGCTAAGCGCCAAAGATCACGACCGCGCTGTGGCTTTAGTTTCACATCTTCCGCAGTTGGTTGCCAGTTTGCTTGCCGGTCGTCTAATTGAATCAGACTCCAAAGATGTAGCACTTGCCGGACAAGGCCTGCGCGACACAACCAGAATTGCATCCAGTGACCCGGATCTTTGGATGCAGATATTTTCTGCAAATGCCGACCAGGTTTCCTTAGCGCTTAATGCCTTCGCAGCGGATCTAAAAGAAGCTAGCGCCGCCCTAAATGATCTATCAAAGACGGAAAATCAAGCAACCCTGCGTCAGGTACTTAGTCTTGGCAACACCGGTGTGGAAAAGATACCCGGTAAGCATGGAGCCAAGCATTCCATTTACTCTCAAGTGGTAGTGATGATTAATGATGAACCCGGTCAGTTGGCAAAATTACTTACTGACGTCGGCGAAATAGGTATAAACCTAGAGGAGCTGAAACTGGAGCACTCACCAAGTGCCCAGATTGGTCTTGTCGAGCTCTACATCGCACCGGCTAAAGAGCAGAAGTTAATAACTGAACTAGAACTGCGGAACTGGCGCCTAGTTTAATGTCTCCAATAATCATTGCGATTGATGGTCCAGCTGGTTCTGGAAAATCATCGGTAAGTAAACAGGTTGCTAGGGAATTAAAATTTGGCTACCTAGATACCGGTGCTGCATATCGCGCGCTTGCCTGGGCTTGTCTCAACTTGCCAGATTTCAATGTGGCTAGTTTGGAGGCTCGAGATTTGGCAAAGGACTTCAACTATTCAATATCAACTGACCCAGATGATTTCTGGGTAAAGCTGGACTCTCATGATCTCACTCAGGCAATTAGGGAAACTTCAGTTGCTGAGTTTGTAAGTCAGGTGGCTGGAATTCCTCGAGTAAGGGATTTTATGA
>WLGC01000027.1 GCA_009703465.1 Actinomycetota bacterium
CTGAGGGTTATCCCAAGCAAAGATGCTGCTGCGCTAATTGCCAGCGATGGCATTCATGCCTCACCAACCAATCTCACAATTATTTGGCCGATTAAGCACGATCTAATCTGGTCCAACATAGCGCTATGGGTAGGTGGGTCACTACTGCTAGCAGCCTTGATTATGAATGTGCTGGCCTATCAGCACATGAGGATATCGCGCGGTCCAAGGCGTCGAACTCCTTCGGCACCAAAACCGCCGAAATATCGGGTCAAGAAAAGCACCGGGAACGCTCCGGTTCGTGGTCGCCGCTCAGCCAGGCGAAACTTTGCCGTCATTCCGGTGGTCATCACAATCTTGGCAACTGGAACCGGTTGCACCGCAGTATCAACTCCAAGCACGGAAGTCTCGGCGAGCCCATCGCCTTCGGCCAGTGCAATCGAGCTTCCACCGGTAGCCCTAGTTGACTCTCAAATTACAAAAATTCTAGAAAGCCTTGAAAAAGTTGCCGCAGAAGCAGATCTAACCTCGGACAAAAAGTTACTGGTACCTAGATTTGCAGGTCCTGCTCTTGAGCAGCGAACTGCGCACTATGTCCTGCGCGCTAGATCTTCTTCAGTAGCTGCGCTGCCAAAAATTGTTGGCTCGCCAGTTTCATTTAGTTTGCCGGCCGCAACCGATACCTGGCCACGCACCCTGATGGTAGTTACTGATGAACCCGGCACCGATGCGCTGCCACAGATGCTGGTTTTTCAACAGGAAAACCCAAGAGCGAACTATTTGCTCTGGTACAACATGAGACTGATGCCAGGTGCGGTAATTCCTGAGGTGCCAGCCACTGAGGTTGGTGCAATTCCAGTTGCTACCGATTCGCTGTTTTTGAAACTTGTGCCAACTGATATCCCGGCAGCCTACGGAGATGTAATCAACGACGGTCCAGCCAGCTTGAGCTACGGGCTGTTTGATACCTCTAAGGATGAGTTCTACAAACAGGTTTCCGAAAGTCAAAAATCCCAGGTGGAAGGCTTGACCAAGGGAAAGATTACTTTTACTCACCAGTTGGGTAATAAGAATGTAATTTCCTTAGCCACCAGCACCGCCGGAGCTCTGGTTGCGGTCTACATGACAGACACCTACAAAATCACTCCTAAGACAAGAGGTTCAGCGGTGGCGGTATCGGGTCAGGAAAAAATCATGCTCGGCGCAGATGGTTCAACCAGGGGAGTGCGAAGCATCTACGGAGAGATGTTGCTGTTTTATGTTCCAGCCCTCAGCGATCCTGATCGAATTCGTCTGCTTGGTGTAACTCAGGGCTTACTCAGCGTGAGGAGCTTGTAGCCTTGGCTGATTTTCTATCTAAAGCAAGTTTGGCCGGTGCCGTTGACCTTTCAAGTCTAAGAAAGCCAGCAGCCGCAAATCCAAACACCGATACACAGGGGCAAGCTACCAGCGGTGCGGCACCGACTGTTCTAAAGGTTCCAGATCTTACGGCTCTTGGTACCGAGTCAAACATCAAAAACTTCGTCACCATAAGTCAATCGGTTCCAGTTCTGATTGACTTCTTTGCCGATGATTTAGCTGAGAGTAAGTCTCTAAGTGAAAAACTAAAAAACATAGTCACGGCACGAGGTGGCAAAGTGTTTCTCTTGCGAATTGATACGGCAACCCAGACTCAGATAATTCAAGCCTTTGGTGTGACCGAGGTTCCAACAACGCTAGCCATGCTAAAAGGTCAACCAATCCCTCTTTTTCAAGGCGATCAGCCTGAGCCTGCAATTCAAGAATTAATCGCAAAGCTTCTCCAGGTCGCGGCTGAAAACGGAGTTACCGCAACTCTTGAACTATCGGCTGACTTTCCTACCCCGACGCCAGAGCCACAGCTTTCAGCAAAACACCAAGCTGCTTTTGATGCCATGGAATCAGGTGACTTTGAGGCCGCGGTGAGCGCCTACCAGGCGGCACTGCTCGAAAGCCCTGCGGACAAACTGGCTGTGGCTGGACTCGCTCAGGCCAAACTGCTGGTGCGAACCAAAGACATCGACATCGATGCGGTTCTGGCCTCGGAGCCAAACACTGTTGAGCAAGCAAAACTGAAAGCTGATGCTCAGGTCGCAATTGGTCAAACAGCCCCCGGATACAAAACTATTCTGGACATGTTTGCGATTTCCGACAAGGATCAGCGCGAAGATCTGCGTCGGCACCTATTGGAACTCTTTGACCTGGCGCAACCGGATGCCCCTGAGCTAGCCAATGCCAGAAGGGCACTGGCCGCTCTTCTTTACTGAAGTCCGAATGACTAGGCCAAAGTAGGCTTGAAGCATGACGGTATACCTCGACCATGCTTCAACCACTGCGCTTCGGCCAGAACTGGTGGCCGGTTACCTGTCTCAACTGCAGAAGTTGGGAAACCCTTCATCTATTCACGGAGCTGGTCAAAAGGCGCGTCAAATAGTTGAGGATGCCAGAGATCAGCTGGCTAAAGCCTTCGATTGTCATCGAAGCGAAGTTATTTTTACTTCCGGAGGTACTGAGGGAATCAACATTGCCATCAAAGGGCTCTATCTAAATGCCATAGCCAACGATCCTCTTCGCAACATAATTATTACCGCCGCGTCTGAGCATCACGCTGGTGTCGATCCGGTGGAGCATCTAGAGCAGGAAGCCGGGGCTATTGCCGTGTGGGCACCGCTTGATCAATTCGGAGTGATCGATCTGAATTGGCTAGAAGATTACCTTGAGGCCAATGGCCAGAAGGTAGCGCTTATATCCCTTATGTGGGTAAACAATGAAACTGGATTGATAACACCGATACCAGATCTGACGAAGCTGGCCAAGCGCTTTGGAATTCCAGTGCACTGCGATGCCGTTGCGGCCTTTGGTCACATTCCAATTAGTTTCAAAGAAAGCGGCCTAAGCACCATGGCAGTTTCAGGACATAAATTTGGAGCCCCGGTTGGTGTTGGTGCGCTAGTTGTAGCCAGAGATGCAAAGTTAGCAATTACTAGTCACGGCGGTGGTCAAGAAAGAGGAATTAGATCAGGAACACTGAGCGCAGCGTTGGCCTACGCTTTGTCAACTGCCGCCGCGCTCGCCGCAGCTGAGGTTGATTCTGAGCGCCAAAGAATAGCTGCACTAGCAAAAAGAATTATCAACTTTGTTCAGCAAGCAGTTCCTGACGCGATTTTTTCGAGAGGCGAGCAACCAGGGTACGAGGGAATTATTCACTTCACGTTCCCTGGCTGCAGCGGTGATTCAATTCTTTATCTACTTGATAGCGCCGGGGTCAGCGTTTCCACCGGATCTGCCTGTCGCGCCGGTGTTGCTGAAGCATCCCACGTTTTGATTGCCATGGGTCGAACCGAGCAGCAAGCGCGGGGAAGCTTGAGAATTTCACTGGGTCACAGCACTACTGAAGCCGATGTTGACGCATTTATCGATGTATTTCCGGCCGCCTATACCGGCGCGAAAAAAGCCGGGCTTCCATCATCATAGAAAAGTAGAATTGACTTATGAAGGTGCTAGCTGCAATGTCCGGTGGGGTTGACTCTGCCGTTGCCGCTGCCCGCGCAGTTGAGGCTGGACACGAGGTAGTTGGAGTTCACCTAGCGCTATCTAGAAATGCTGGCACATTACGAACCGGATCTAGGGGCTGCTGCACAATTGAAGACTCTATGGATGCACAAAGAGCAGCCAATATTCTTGGCATCCCATACTACGTTTGGGATTTCTCGGAGCGCTTCAAAGATGATGTGGTTGCAGATTTTATATCCGAGTACCAAGCTGGGCGCACACCAAATCCATGCATGCGTTGCAATGAAAGAATTAAATTTGCGGCTCTCTTAGAAAAAGCACTGGCTCTAGGTTTCGACGCTGTCTGCACCGGTCACTACGCCTCACTGGTTACAGATATAAACGGAAATCTAGAGCTGCACCGAAGCAACGAGTTAGCAAAGGACCAGTCATACGTTCTGGGGGTCCTTACGGCCCAGCAGTTAGCTCACTCGATGTTCCCGCTAGGTGCAACTGCTTCAAAGGCGGACATCCGCCGTGAAGCCGATGAGCGCGGTCTATCTGTTGCCAACAAGCCAGATAGCTATGACATTTGTTTTATTCCAGAGGGTGACACTCAGGATTGGCTAACCGAAAAAATTGGCTCTAAGCCTGGGCAAATTGTTGATGAATCGGGCATCGTCCTTGGCGATCATGGGGGAACTCACGAGTTCACCATCGGCCAGCGCAAAGGCCTTTCAATTGGCAAACCCGCAGCAGATGGCAAACCAAGATATGTTTTAGAAATTAGACCAAAGAGCAACACCGTGGTGGTCGGTTCACAGGCTGCCTTGGCGATTTCAAAAATGACTGGTAGCAAATACAGTTGGTGCGGCGTGGCTCCAGAAAACATCGCTGACTGGACTGAGATCCATGTCCAGGTTCGAGCTCATTCAGATGCCGTAGCTGGAGCGTATCGGGTTCTTGATGGACAAATGGAGATTGTTGTAAACGAGCCAATCATCGGAGTAGCTCCTGGGCAAACTGCTGTTTTATATCTGGGCACAAGGGTTTTAGGTCAGACAACTATTGAAAAAACCGTAAGTGCAGTTTCGGTCGGTGTTGAGTGAAAGATGAACTCGCGCCAAAGCAGCTGCATAAACAAACCTCACTGAGTGCTGCTGCTGAGCGAGTAAATCTGCTTGTAGATGAATTGAATAGCCATCGCCGGGCTTACTACGATAACAACACCGTGCTTATCAGCGATGCCCAGTACGATCTATTGTTTTTAGAACTAGAGGAACTTGAAAGAAAGTTTCCAGAGTTAATCACCGGCGATAGTCCAACTCAAACTGTTGGTGGTTCGGCCAATCAGACATTCTCTCCGGTTGAGCACCTAGAGAAAATGATGAGCCTTGACAACTCCTTCTCTCCTGAGGAACTCGCCGCCTGGGGTGAGCGAGCCGGTGCAGGTCCTTACCTGTGCGAGCTGAAGATTGACGGATTAGCAGTAAACCTAAGGTATCTAAAAGGCCGTCTGGTTTCTGCAGCAACCAGGGGGGACGGTTCGGTGGGGGAAGATGTCACCGCAAACGTGCTCACGATTGGCTCAATTCCAAAGCAGTTGCTGGGTAAGAATCACCCGGCTCAGGTTGAGGTTCGCGGTGAGGTTTTTATTGGCGTTGATGATTTTTCCAAGCTAAATGAGGCTTTGGTGGCTGAGGGTAAGTCACCTTTTGCCAACCCAAGAAACTGTGCTTCTGGTTCGCTGAGACAAAAAGAATCTTCGGTGACAGCTAGCCGTCCCCTGCAGATGTTGGTGCACGGCATCGGCGCCTGGTCAGATGCACCAGTACAGAACCAGTCAGATCTGTATGAGTTACTAGCCAAGTGGGGCCTACCAACCACTGATAAGTACAAAGTGGTAACGAGCATTCCAGAGGTCCTTCAGTACATCGATGATTTTGAAAAAAGACGCCACAAGCTCGAGCACGAAATCGATGGAGTGGTAGTAAAGATTGATGATCTTTCTAGGCAGCGCGAACTTGGATTTACCAGCAGAGCGCCGAGGTGGGCAATTGCATACAAGTACGCGCCGGAACAAGTCAACACAAAACTCTTGGATATAAAAGTTTCGATTGGTAGAACTGGACGCGCAACTCCGTTTGCCGTTGTTTCGCCGGTTAAGGTTGCCGGCTCCGTTGTTGAGTTTGCAACCTTGCACAATCAAGACGTTGTAAAAGCAAAAGGAATCTTGATTGGTGACACCATAGTTCTCAGAAAAGCAGGAGATGTAATTCCAGAAATTCTAGGTCCAGTAATTGAATTACGAGACGGCACTGAAAAGCCTTTTGTTATGCCAAAGAAATGCCCTGACTGTAACTCTGCTCTTGCCCCATCAAGTGAGGGGGATATTGATCTGCGTTGCCAGAATTCAAAATCCTGCCCTGCGCAACTAAGGGAGCGGGTTGCTTATTTGGGCTCAAGGTCTGTTCTCGACATTGAGGCTTTGGGCTATGTTGCTGCCTGCGCGCTTACTCAACCAGTTGAGCCAAAAATAGCACCACTAAAGTCAGAGGCGGATTTATTCAATCTCAAGCTTGAAGACCTTTTGCCTATTCGAGCCCTGGTTCTTGATGCCGATACCGGACTTCCAAAGCTTGACGACAGTGGTAAACCAAAGGTTGTGGATTTTTTCAAAAAGAAAGATGGCACACCTGCAGAGGCGGCAATCAAGCTACTTAAGAATCTTGAGGACTCAAAAGTCAAACCACTTTGGCGCATTCTGGTGGCGCTATCAATCAGACATGTTGGTCCTGTTGCAGCAAGATCGCTAACAAGTCACTTTGGATCCCTAGACAGAATCTTTGCAGCATCTGAGGAGGAGCTTTCTGTGGTGGATGGCGTTGGTCAAACTTTGGCGCAGTCTATTAAAGATTGGATCTCAGTTGATTGGCATCGTGAGATTGTTGAATCTTGGAGAAAAGCGGGCGTTCTGCTAGAAATTCCTGGGCATGCTGGACCGGGTGCACTTGCTACCAGTGATGGACTTTTCTCAGGTCTATCTATCGTGGCCACTGGCTCGCTGAAGGACTTTACTCGTGAGCAAATAGAAGAGGCCATCATTTCAAACGGCGGCAAAGCAGCATCATCGGTTTCCAAGAAAACAGCCTTCGTCATTGCCGGGGAAAATGCCGGTTCAAAGTTGGCTAAGGCTGAGGAGCTCGGGGTTGAAATTATTGATGAAGCCGAGTTTAAGCGCCGCTTGGCAAAGTAAAAACCCCTCGAAATAATCGAGGGGTTTTCAATTAATTCTTACTTATCGTCTAGCTGCTCAGCGGCTGAGTTCTCATCGGCAGCCACCATTGATTCGGTGGTCATGAGGTTTCTTAGAGTTCCTAGGAATTCTTCGATCTCGGCACGCTCTGCGTTCATACGGTTTAGACGGTCTTCGCTGTCCTTGATTGCAGAGTTAGCAAATGCCTCAGCCTTGCGGGTTAGCATTTCTGCACGTCTACGAGACTGGTTGATCAAGTTAGTAGCTGTGCGGTTTGCATCCTCTAGCTGCTGGCTTGAGTTTTCCTGAGCCTCGCGTGAGATTTGGTCTGCTTCGGCAATCAGTGCAGCAGCTCGAGCTGATGCTTCTGCCAAGTTTGCATTTGATTCCTCGGTAACCTGCTGGGCCTGTGAAACAGCGTTCTGGTAAAGACGCAGAGATTCCTGCTCTGTTTCATCACGCTTTGCCTTGATCTCGGCTTCAAGTTCAACACGGGCTTGTGCAGTTCTCTGGGAAAGTTCGGTGGCCAGGGCACGAGCCTCTTCGGTCTCGCGGTGAACCTGGGCACGAAGTTCTGCAGCGTAGCGCTCACCTTCAGATTTGATGGCGGCTGCCTCACGCTGAGCGGTACCAATCTTTTCACCAGCTTCGGTCTCGCGGGTCTTGGCACTGCTTAAAATCTCTGCAGCTAAACGTTCTGCATCAATTCTGGCCTCATTCAGTTTGGCCTCGGCATCAGCGATTACACGCTCTGCTTTTGCCTGAGCCTTACGGGTTAGCTGCTCGCTCTCAGCCTTAGCTGTTTCGCGAATTCTTATTGCGTCCTGACCGGCGTCAGCGACAAGCTTCTTGGCCTGCTCTTCGGCTAACCGAAGTGTTTGCTCAAATTGGGCACCGAGTTCGGCGTAGCCGGGTGCTCCACCTTTTCGAACCTTTGACTTTAGAGCGTCAAGTTCAGCCTTTAGCCCCTCAACCTCGCTGGAGGCACTGAAGTTGTACTCGCGAACGTGCTCAAGTTCGGCACGCATCTCAGCTAGTACGCGATCGACCTCTTCTTTTTCGTAGCCACGGAAGGCAATCGTAAACTGTTCGTTTTCCAAAATAATTGGACCTTTACTTTTAGGGGGTTGATTCCAAGCTTTTGCAGGCTAACCTGCGCCATCCAAAAGTTTACAGGGGATTTTTGGTCAGAATCCAGCCTATTTTTTGAGCCCCCGGTTGATTGTTCGGGGAAATGCATATTTGCCGGTTTGGTAGGCTAAAGGTCAATAATCTTTTGCCAAGCGAGTGGAACTATGTCTGAAATAACCCCTGAATTGGTCAGGCACCTGGCCAGTCTGGCCCGTATCGATGTCACAGACTCAGAGGTTGAGCTATTCGCCGGCCAACTGGGCTTGATTGTTGAATCTATGGCAACTATCAAGCAGGCCGTGGGCTCAGACGTCCCAGCAACCAGCCATCCAATTCCTATGGCGAATGTTTTTCGTGAGGATGTTGTTGAGCCCTCATTAACCCAGCAACAGGCACTTTCATCTGCTCCAGATAGTGCCGACGGCAGATTCCGCGTCCACGCAATTTTGGATGAGGAGTAAATCGATGAGTGAACTGACTAGAAAAAGTGCCAGCGAACTTGCTGGTTTGC
>WLGC01000028.1 GCA_009703465.1 Actinomycetota bacterium
ACCATGCTGGCTAAGTACGCTGCCTACGGCAAGGTAATTACCAAGCGTCTGCACTGCTACCTACCGGCTAGATCAATGGGTCTACCAGTTGAGTTTGTGCCATCAAAGCGCTCCGATGTTCGCTTTGAGGGCTTGCTTGATCTAAACGAAGCTGACTTTAAGAAGATTCGTAGTGGCCTCGAGCACAAGCTTGAGGTAATTCTTGGTCACATTTTGGATGGCAAGAGCTATGAAGAAGTCATGAAGATTTGGGCAGAGCTAGTAGCTCCTGATGTTGCCTTTGCTGAGCAGTACTGCACCAACCTTGAGCCAATTGGTGAATCAGCAATTGATCTTCCAGAAACCTATAAGAAGTTCAAGTCTCACGTGGTTGCCCTTGGTGGCAACAAGTTTGGTGATCGTGCAGTAGATCTTGCCTTTGCCTGCGATCAGAATTTGCAGAATGAACTTGCTGTGGTTTTGGCATCGGTGGTTAGAAATACCAAGCGTGAAATCAATGCACACATTTTGACTCGTGGTCTAAAAGATGACTACTTCCAGAAGATTCATAAGTTGTTCCCAAGTGTGAATTTCTTCTTCCATGACTTCAGTGACATCTCTTATGGTGCCAATGTCAACCTAATGAAACACATCACAGTTTCAACTCTGGACAGGTTGTTCCTACCTAGAGTTCTAGATGATCTTGAGAAAGTTCTTTATCTAGATGTAGACATTCTGGTTAGAGCAGATGTCGGTGAGCTTTATGACACCAAACTTGGTGACAAGGTATTTGCCGGTAAAAAGAGTGAGCTTGATGGTTGGGAAAACCTAATCGATGTAATTACTCGAGTGAGCTTGGCACTACCACCAAAGAAAGCTTGGGCTCTTCGTAGACGTGCTCACGCTACCGGTCAGCTAACTTCAGATACCTATAACGCAGGTATCTTGCTGATGAATCTAAAGAAGATGCGCGAAGAGGACTTCATTGAGAAGAACCTCTACCTGGTTGAGGAACTAAAGCTAAACGATCAGGACGTAATGAACTTCTACTCAGCCGGTAGAGCGCTGAATCTAGATTCTGACTGGAACTACGTGCCAACCCAGGACTACTCTAAGAATCCAAAGATTGTTCACTGGGCAGGTCCGGCCAAGCCGTGGAAGCCTGAGTTTGCTCTCTATAAGGATGAGTTCCAAGCTATTGCCAAGGAACTGGCCAAGGATCTTGCAACAGAATCGAAAGCGGCAAAATAATGAGATTACCTACCAAGGCAGTCATTCCGGTAGCGGGACTTGGCACAAGATTCTTGCCAGCGACCAAGGCCATGCCTAAAGAGATGTTGCCTTTGGTGGATAAGCCAGTAATTCAATATGTAGTTGAAGAAGCAGTAAGAAGCGGTCTTAGCGATATTTTGTTCATCACCGGTCGCGATAAGTACGCGCTAGAAAACCACTTCGATTCAGCAGAAGCTCTTGAGTCACGTCTTGAAGAAAAAGGCGACGATGAAAAGCTTGCATTGGTTCAAGACGCCACCAACCTGGGAAACATTCACTACGTTCGTCAAGGAGGCGCAAAAGGTCTAGGCCATGCCGTACTAGCGGCTAAATCTTTTGTTGGACACGAGTCATTTGCCGTGCTTCTTGGTGACGATGTGCTTGAAGAAAGCTCTGCGCTACTGGAGCGGATGATGCAGGTGCATCAAGCAACCGGTTCATCGGTTGTTGCGCTGGTTGAAGTGCCAAAGAGCGAAATTCACAAGTATGGCTCGATTAAGCCAGCTGGGGATTTTGACGGAGACACAATCAAGGTCGCTGATTTTGTTGAGAAGCCAAAAGCAGATGTTGCGCCTTCAAACTATGCAGTTATTGGTCGTTATATTTTGCGACCAGAACTTTTTGACATCATCGCAAAACTAGAACCCGGTGCCGGTGATGAAATTCAACTAACCGATGCGCTTTCAATTTCAGCTCGTGATGCATCTCTTGCTGGTGGTGTAGTTGGCGTGATTTTTAACGGTGAGAGATACGACGCCGGTGACAAGCTTGAATACATTAAGGCAACTGTGCGGTTGGCATCTAAGCGCGCTGATTTGGGGCCAGAACTAAATACCTGGCTCAAGGAATTCAGCAAAGAGATCTAGCTGCTCTTTGCTTGCTGTTTTTTCATAAAGCTTGACGTCATGCTTTTTTACCCTTAAATAAAACTCAGCTAGGTTTTCTGAAGTTGCCCGTCCTGAGGCAATGGCACTAAGAATCATTTTCTTTTGCAGTGAAAGCGAAGCCAGGCGATCAGTTATTTTCTGGGACTGACCAGTTTCTTGAGTAATTGACTTGGCGCCCTCAGTGCGCACCCGCCAGAAAATAACTGTTTCTGCCAGAACATCAAATTGCTTTGACTCAACCAGCGCTTTGGTCATTGGGGCCATGTCTTCAAAGAAGACTCCGTTTGGAAATTCAATTTGAGATGCTTTATAAAAATCAAAGCGGAACAATCTGTTCCAAGCTGTTAGATCCTGAATGGCTTTAGGTAGTTCGGCAAATGTCTTGCGCAACTGATTTCCCATAGCAAAGAGCTCTCGAGTATCACGGCGCTTTAGCCTGGTTAGGCCCTTCATTCTGGTGGTGTCGCCAATAACGAAATCTGAACCGGTAGCAATTGCTTGGCCAACAAGAGCATTCAGTGCGCCCGGCGCCAAGGCGTCATCGCTGTCTAGGAACATTAAAAAATCAGTGCTTTGAATGGATGCCACACCAGCATTTCTTGCTGCACCAAGGCCAGCGTTTTCTTGATCAACAATGTGTAGCGGAAGTTTTTCTTGATACTTTCTAGCAATTGCTAAAGAACCATCGGTTGATCCGTCATTGACCAGAATCACATCTAGGTTTGGATAGCGCTGAGCTCGAACACTTTTTAGGCACAGCTCTAGGTAGCGCTCCACGTTATAAACCGGAATCACCAGAGTAACTTTTGGAGTTGGAATATTTGGTGCAAAATTCTTAGCGAAATGCGCTAGGTAATCAAATTTTGCCCCAAGGTAAATGTCAGATACTCGGCTGGCAACAGAAACTGAAAGCAGGCGGTAGCCGGCTTTAGCAACTAGCGTCAGCGGATTTTTCACTTCTTTACGTGCCTTCTTGATGCAAAGTAAGAACCAATTAGAACCAGTGGGAAGCCAATCAAAATACCAGCTGTAATTGGCTCAGCCAAAATCAAAATTCCAAGCAGCACCGCAACTGCCATGTTCATGTATGTCACTAGCGTTGCTCTTGAGTTGCCGATTTCTTTCATCAGTGCAAAGAACGCAACGAAGGCAATCGAGGAGCAAATTACCCCGAGGGCAATTAGCGCAAACCAAGATTCGATGTGTGGCTCAGCTGCAATTTCTTTTGGCAGTGAAAACGCAGCCGGGATTGCATAAACAACTGCAACAATTGCCATAGCCATGCCGTTCACAGCAACTGCTGAAACATTTGGAATTTTTGTCGACACCACCACAGGAGCAATCGCATAGAGAGCTGCTGCGGCAATAACCATAAACACGTGCGGCAACGAGGTATTGCCACTTAGCGCATCAATGCCAACTAGCAGGATCACTCCGGCAAAACCAACCACTAGACCAATTAGTGTCTTTGGATGCATCAGTGTTTTATCTTTTTGGTAAAGCAAGCCAATTAGAAGTCCAAAGAATGGAACGGTGGCTACTAAAAGCCCGGCTAGACCTGAGTTGATGACGCGCTCAGCCTCAGTAATTAGGAACCACGGCACAACCATTTCTAGTACTGCGTAGGCCAAGACCCAGGGCCAAGCTTTGAGTGCTGGTTTCCAGACATCGCGCTTGATGGCAATTGGAATAAGCACCGCGGCACCAATGACTACTCGCACAAAGACAATGGTCCAGGTGGAGAAATCTTCAACCGCAATTTTTATAAATAGGTAGGGCATCCCCCAGGCGGTTCCGGCAATAAGAAACATTAACAGGGCTCTACGGGACATTACTCCAGCCTAACTCAGGCTTTAGGGCTGTTTAGATCTTTGCGTAGGAAAGCATATCGCGCACCATTGGAACCACCTTGGTGGCATAAAGCTCAATGGAGTGCATTAGTTTGCTGTGCGGCATTGGGCCATTGGCGTACTTGAAATCAAATCGCTGGGCACCGATAGCATCCATCGCATATGCGATCTTTTTGGCCACAGTTTCAACTGAACCAACATAAAGTGAACCATTTTGCACCTCGGCCAAAAAGTTATTCTTTTGAACTGGCGGCCAGCCGCGCTCTTTACCAATACGGCCAAAAGCTATTTCATACATTGGCCACATTTCTTCAACGGCTTGTTCATCAGTGTCGGCAATGTGACCCGGGGAGTGAATTGAGATTGGGCGATGCGGTTTGTGAAGTTTGTCTAACACGTCGTAGTAGAGCTTGGCATAGGGAGCAAAGCGCGCTGGATCTCCCCCAATGATTGCAAGAGCTAAATCAGCATCAAGACGTGCAGCGCGCATAACAGATTCAGGGCTGCCACCAACGCCGACTCGAAGAGGAATTTGGCCACGCTCAGTTTTTGGATAAACCTCTTGGTTACTTAGCTTTGGTGTGTGGTGCCCAACCCAGGTAACTGGCTTTTCTTTTAGTAGCTCAACTAATAGTTCAAGTTTCTCTTCAAATAAATCTGCATAGTCTGAAAGCTCATAGCCAAAAAGAGGAAATGACTCGGTGAAAGATCCTCGTCCGGCAGTTATCTCAGCACGACCATTTGACATTGCGTCAATGGTTGCAAAGCGTTGGTAGACCCTGATTGGATCTTCGCTTGAAAGCACTGTCACACCGCTACCGAGTTTGATCTGATTGGTGACTGTGGCTAAACCGGCAAGAACGGTATCCGGTGCTGAGATTGCGTAATCATCTCTGTGATGCTCGCCGATGTTAAATCCATAGAGACCGGTTTGATCAGCTAGTTTGCCCTGCTCGATGACGTTTCTAATTGACTGAGCTGGACTTTGCAGCTTTCCCTGGTCGTCATGGCTGACATCACCAAAGGTGTCTAGGCCAAATCTGAGCTGGCTGCTATCAATGTTCATCACGTACTAAGTAAACCTCAGTTGCAGTGCTTTATTCCACTTATTTAGTTGAGACCCTTTTCTGTCAGCTAGTCCCTGAGTGTTATTGTGACGCGCCTCACGGAACTTGCAACACTTCGCTCCTGGCTGCTCCTGAAACCGCTAACAAAGAGCTTTTGCTTTAGGTTCTTCGTCACATAGTTGCAAGCATTGACAGCACGCTGTCGAGATAGCCACCTGTCAGTAGATAGAACCGTCGGCCCTTCAGTGAAGCCAATGCATTCTATTGTTCTGTAATCGCTGTAGGTTCTCATAAACAGTCGAATTCTTGCCGCAATAGCAGCAGTGATTACAGGAGACCCGTCAATAAAATTTCCAATTGTCACAGTGACCGGAGGGCGCTTTGTAACTTTTACTGAAAGTGGGATCAAAGTTGTTTTTCCACCTACTGAAGAAATTCTGAGTTGAGCCTTTGACACTCCTACAAAACGCGGACTAGGGGTGAACTTTACGCTTCCGTCAGAAAGAATTTCCCATTTACCTTGATTCGGAACTGCAAGGGGTGCAATTGCGCAAAGGGAGCTCTGAAGGTTGACGAGGCAGATCTCACCAGAGCCGAGTTCTAAGTCGTCTAAAACAACTGCGGTTCGATTGTTTGTCTCTTTGGATTTCGATGCTTCTGTATCAACTTGATCTCCGCCGATTCCCGGAGCAAGCACTATGACCGTGATGGGCTCTTCGTCGATTGCACCCAGTGCATCTGATGCTCTAAGGGTGACCGTGGCAGTGCCAAAGAATGCAGTCAAGGCTACAAAAGTGACCGATCCGTTTGGATTCAGTGTCCAATTTCCAACCCCAGCGACTGTCACGGTGTTTCCGCACCTACCGGTAGCAGAATCCACCAAGCAAAGAGTAGGTATACCTACCGCTATTACCTCTGGATGCAAGATTTTCGGAATAGTTGCAGTTGTTGTTCCATTTGCTGGTCCGACAATTGGGCTCATCGCTCTTGAACCTCCCCCAGATGGGGTCGAATTGTTTTGTCCCACAGTAATTGCAAACGTGCGAACAACGTTTTGAGCTGCCGAGTATGTTGAGTCGCCCGCTTGGCTTGCTGTAATTGTGCAGTTACCTGCTGAAACAAATGTGATAGTAAAACTTGACACAGTGCAGATTGATTGAGTGGAACTGCTTAGTGACACAGTTAATCCAGATGTTGCCGTCGGTGCCACAGTCAGAGTTGAAGCTGACAAAAGTTGATCTGCCGGCGGAGAGAAAGTAATAGTTTGTGAGGTTAGAGAGGGAGCGCTCACTAAGAAGCTCTGATTAACGTTTGAAGCAGGAGCGATTGAGCCGTTACCTGCCTGACTAGCGCGAATTTGACAGGTCCCAGCTGTGCTTAGAGTTGTGATGCTCAGTCCACTCACAGTGCAAATGGATGGGGTTAATGAAGTCAGTGTGACTGTGAGACCAGAGCTTGCTGTCGCGCCGGATGCAAAAGTAGCACCAGTTGATTTGCTTCCAGGATTGTTGAAAGTGATTGTCTGAGAGGTCAGAGTTGAAACAGGGAACTCTTGAGTCACCGCAATGGCGGCAGCAAAGGTGGAGTTACCGGGCTGCGTGGATGTAATCGAACAGGTACCGACGGCAACAGTCGTTATATCCAGTCCAGACACTGTACAGATACCAGTGGTGTTGGAAACAAGCGAAACCGTCAGTCCGGACGATGCAACTGCCCCGGAAGGAAAAGTTTGTGAGGGAGCTTTGGCATTGGGGTTCGCGAATGTAATTTGCTGAGCTGTTGGCACAACTGTTATTGCCAAGCTGTACGCTGCGACGCTGGAGGTTAATCCGTCTCCAACCTTAAACCCGACAGAATCGCTGGTAGCTCCGCTGTTTGGCGTGTACCTCAGTTTTCCTGCGTCAAGGTCGGAGTAGCTGATTATTTGATTCAAGGTGACCGGCACCCACGTGGATCCGCTTAGATACTCTAAAACTCCATTTGACGGCAAAGTTGTTATCTGAATGTTGGCCCATGGGTTGTTATCTGGATCAGAGTAAGTTCCAAAATCAAATTTAGTTAACTCTCGCGCGACGTTAGGAGCAACGTTTAAAGTGTCATCCCCAGCAACTGGAGGACTGTTGAAATTGTTACTAGTAGAAGTTGTCGAGATTGTATTTGAACCCTCTGTCCAGGGAAAACCGACTCCAAACTCAAGTCCATAAAAGTTAGTTCCGCCACTGCCGGCGTTGTCTGTTCCATGTTTGATAGTTACTGTAGAAAGATAGTCGTACTTTACCTGAACTCTTCCTTTGGTATACGCACCAGAGGTTGTGGTGTAATTTGCACCGCTAAAATTGTTAACGAACTGAACTAAGTTTCCACTTGGATTTGAAA
The DNA here is from genome assembly GCA_009703465.1 of Actinomycetota bacterium. Classification (GTDB taxonomy): domain Bacteria; phylum Actinomycetota; class Actinomycetes; order Actinomycetales; family Microbacteriaceae; genus Rhodoluna. Next base: position 7,432 of record WLGC01000028.1, read on the forward strand.
CACTAAGCGTTGTGTTTGTCGAGAGAGTATATGACTGGAATCCAGAAAATTGTGTGAACTGATTGCTGCCACCCGAAGTATCTAAGTCATATGAATTGATAAAGACATTCTGCAAAGTTACCAATGTTCCCGTGTTGACCGCGGTGTAGCTGCCTCCTTCATAAAAACTAAATTTGAAAGTCACGGACTGTGCGCCGCTTGTGTCTAGATCAGTTTCAAAAACTTCTTTATCAGCAACAGCTCCTCCTCCATCAAACTTATCCACGGTGGCACCGTTCGTGATGGCAAGGGTTTCAATGACGGCATCAATTACAAGGCCGCTGATAGTTGCGACATTACGATAAACAACTATGTCGTTTACTGCTTTACCCGCAGATGAATTAGTTTGCCGAATAATCTGAACGGTTGCATCCTCATCGAACTTGAGCTTCACGCCGGTGGCGTCAACCGTGGCCGCTCCGGCAGGAATTGATAGCCCAACAAAAGCCACTGTGGCAGACAGAATTATGGCTAAAAACTTGGTGAAGAGGTTTCTTGATTTTTTGGCGTGCACTTTGAGCCCTTCGAGACAGACAGTGCTTAAACGCTAATTTATATACTTTTTAGAATATTCGGAATAGGTGGATAGCCCCCTATATTCGGAATCGCACACATCCTAGGCCACTATTCGGCCGCAGCCAGCTGCCCGCAGGCTCCATCAATCTCTTTACCGCGGGTATCGCGAAGGGTGGTTGGCACACCGGCTTTTTCTAGGCGTCGAACAAACTCGTTTTGCACGGCTGGCTCAGAGGCTGTCCAAACCGATCCTGGAGTTGGATTTAGTGGAATTGGGTTTAC
>WLGC01000029.1 GCA_009703465.1 Actinomycetota bacterium
GAGATTCCAGAAAACGATATTCGAGTAGATGTCTTTCGATCCTCAGGCCCAGGTGGCCAGTCAGTTAACACAACCGACTCTGCGGTTCGAATTACCCACCTTCCAACCGGCACGGTTGTTAGCTGTCAGAACGAGAAAAGTCAGATTCAAAATAAAGCCTCAGCAATGAGAGTTTTGCAATCGCGCCTACTGGAGATCCGTCGCCGAGAAGAAGAAGCCACTAAAAAGGAAATTGCCGGAGATGTGAAAGCCAGCTGGGGGGAGCAGATGCGCTCATATGTCTTAGCTCCATATCAGATGGTCAAAGATTTAAGAACGAATTATGAGGTCAATAACCCCTCTGCTGTATTTGATGGCGATCTTGACGGGTTTATTGCCGCTGGAATTCGCTGGCGTAAGCAGACACAACAAAGCGCCTAAGGCAGCAATGGCTATGCGGAACTTAGGCTGGTCTCATCATGATCAGCATTGCAAATGCCAGCAAGCACTATAAAGGGGCTCCAAAGCCGGCACTCAATAACGTGTCCCTTGAAGTTGAAAAAGGGGACTTTGTTTTTCTAGTCGGCGCATCAGGCTCTGGTAAATCATCACTTATGCGATTGATGCTTCGTGAAGATGTGCCAACTAAGGGTTCGGTACACGTGCTTGGTGAGAATTTAGTCGGCATTCCAAGTCGCAGAGTGCCATTTTTTCGCAGGCGCCTTGGTGTTGTTTTCCAGGACTTCAGACTTCTTCCAAATAAAACCGTTGCTCAGAATGTAGCTTTTAGCCTTGAGGTGATTGGAAAGTCCCAGGGGTTCATTCAAGAATCCGTTCCGGATGTGCTGAGACTAGTGGGCCTTGAAGGAAAAGCCGATCGGCTACCAAGTGAACTTTCTGGTGGTGAGCAACAGCGCGTGGCTCTTGCCAGGGCAATCGTAAACAAACCAGCACTTCTTCTTGCTGATGAGCCAACTGGAAATCTTGATCCAGCAACCTCGCTTGACATCATGTCTCTTATTGAGCGCATTAATGCCAGCGGGACGACTGTAATTATGGCTACTCATGATCAATCGATCGTCAATCGCTTAAGAAAGCGTGTTGTCGAACTGCGTGATGGTGAAATTGTTCGTGACGAAATCGGCGGGTCCTACTAAATGAAGCTGGTATTTAGTGAGGTCGCCCAAGGGTTACGCCGCAATCTCTCCATGGTTATTTCCGTCATCTTGGTCACGTTTCTGTCCCTTACTTTTGTAGGCACCGCCTCCCTGCTGCAGATGCAAATCGGACAAATGAAAAACTACTGGTATGACCGCGCCCAAGTTGCCGTGTACATGTGTAGCGATGTTTCAGCAGCTGATTCTTGTCCACAGGGGAAGGCCTCGCCAGATCTACTTGAGCGGGTCAAGGAAAAACTTGAGTCGCCAACTTTGAGTGTGTATATCGATGAATACTATTTTGAGGATCAGCAACAGGCTTATAAAACTTTTCAGGATCAATTTGAGGGCAACGCAGTCGCTCAGTATGTAACAGCAGATCAACTGAATGAGACATTTTGGGTGAAGCTGGTTGATTCAACAAAAAGTCAGATAATCACCGAGAGTTTCACCGGGGTCGCAGGCGTTGAAGAAGTTAGAGACCAACGCAGTTACCTTGATCAGATTTTCAGCATCCTAAATGCTGCCTCGATTGCAGCAATTGGAATTGCTGTGCTGATGCTCTTTTCAGCTGCACTACTTATTTCAACCACCATTAGGCTTTCGGCATTTAGCCGTCGCCGCGAACTTGGCATAATGCGTCTGGTTGGTGCCAGTAACTTCTATATCCAGTTACCTTTCATCTTGGAAGGCGTTTTTGCTTCCACGGTGGGCTCAATTTTCGCCGGGCTTGCGGTATTAGGAATAGTCCAATTCTTTGTCCAGGGTTATCTAGCGCAGAGCCTTCCGTTCACCAGTTTCGTGGGTCTAACCGAAGGCCTCATCGTGTTCCCAATACTTATCGGTGTTGGGATCGTTTTGGCAGCTTTCGCTTCTGGTCTAGCGATTCGTCGATACCTGCGAATATAGGCTCATGCCTAAAGAACGTGGACAGAAGGTTGTCGCTAGCAACCGCAAGGCTCGCCACGACTACCTAATTTTGGACACCTATGAAGCCGGCATGGCCCTTTCAGGTCCAGAGGTGAAATCACTTCGTGCCGGTCGCGCATCTTTAATTGACGGATTTGCCTCTATAGAGCGCGGTGAGGCCTGGCTTGAAAACGTTCACATTCCGGAGTACACCCAGGCCACCTGGAATAACTCACCATCTAGACGCAAGCGTAAATTGCTCTTACACCGTGAGGAAATTCTCAAACTTCACTCGAAACTAAAGGAATCAGGTCTCACCCTGGTTCCGCTCTCGATTTACTTCAAAGATGGCAAAGCCAAGGTTGAAATTGCTTTAGCAAGGGGTAAAAAAGAGTACGACAAGCGTCAAACCCTCAAAGAGCAGACCGACAAGCGTGAGGCGGATCGAGCAATGTCAACCAAGGGCAAAGACTGGTAGTTAGCCCAGAAGGGCTTATAAATGTCAGGTGTTTGTCATAGCATTGAAGCAAGCCCAAAAACGAAACCTGTAAAAAGGTTAATTTGGGCTCAGCAACATTGAAAACTAAATATGGGGATGATCGGTTTCGACAGTGCATGTGTAACTGAATGAAGCGGGTCGAGAATGTAGCGTCAACTCGTAAATGTCCGCTGCAAACTATAAGTGCTAAATCATCACGCACTGACTTCGCCCTAGCTGCTTAATAGCATCTAGCCTGAAGTCCGTTAGACCAGATCTGATTTCGTTCTGGAGCCTAGCGTCATTTAGAAATCTTGCTTTGTAGTTGTGCCTTAGGGCTGCAAGGGACTCAAACTTAGGCTGGGCCCGTCGGTTATGTTGCTTCAAGCTAGCACCGGGGCCGAGAAAACCTTATTGAAGATACACCCGTAGAAGAGTCAGAAACTCTGTGTTGGACGGGGGTTCAATTCCCCCCATCTCCACTTATCCCTATTTAGAAAAAAACCCGCCAGCGATGGCGGGTTTTTTTATTTCCTAAGTATTACTTTGTCTTCGACTTGACTGACTTCTTTGCCTTGCCAGACTTTTTATCGCTTGTTGCGATAAGGCTGACAACAGTAGTTACAACCAGGGTGGTCAAGATGAAACCAAGGGAGAGCTCGGTGGAGATTTCTGGAACTGCCTTTATCGCCTCACCACCATTTAGGAATGGAAGTTCATTCTTGTGAAGCGCGTGAATTACAAGCTTGACACCAATCCAGGCAAGAATAATTGCCAGACCTACGCCAAGGTATTTTAGGCGTTCCATCAGTCCACTTAGCAGGAAGTAGAGCTGACGCAAACCCATCAGGGCAAAAGCGTTTGCCATGAAAACGATGTATGGCTCTTTGGTGAGTCCGTAGACAGCTGGAATTGAATCCAGAGCGAAGAGTAAATCGGTGAGACCGATGGCAATCATTACAAGCAATAACGGAGTTATGTAGCGCTTGCCATTTTGGACGATGGTCAGTTTTGAGCCGTGATACTCATCGACCGTAGGGAAGTGTCGCTTGATGAATGCGGTGACTTTACCTCCCGGAACTTTATCGTCGTGATTGTCTTTTAGGGTGTCCCAGATTAGTAGTACTGCTGTGTAGAGCAGGAAGAAACCAAAAATGTAGAAGACCCAGCTAAATCGTTCAATTGCGGCCGCCCCTAAGGCAATAAAGATTCCGCGAAGAATTAGCGCCAAGACGATACCGATTAGTAGCGCCTGGCTTTGAATACGACGAGGCACAGCAAACTTTGTGAAGATCACCAAGAAGACAAAGAGATTATCAACGGATAGAGATTTTTCGGTGATGAATCCAGCTAGATATTCTCCGCCGAACCTTGCTCCCCAGACCTCGGTAATAAGGAATGTGAAAAGAAGTGCAAGACCGATGTAAATCACGCTTTGGATGGCGGATTCCTTGAAGGTCGGCTCATGAGGTTTACGAATTTGGTATATAAGGTCACCCACAATAACCAGCGTGATTATGGCGATAGATAGTTGCCAAACCCAAGGGGCAACAAACATTACTTCTTCCAAGGCGATCCTTTTCTTTTATCGTCGACGGCTCTAGCCACACAATTTCTCAAGTCTATGCGCTTGCAGAATTGTTTATTGCTTAGGCGACAACTGTAAAAATTTCAGAAATCTTTTCCAGTAACTCAGATATCAACCAAGATTTTGAACCATCGCTTGAGATACTTGTGCCTATGAGTGAAGAACTATCAATTGCCAACTGGTTTGTGACTTACAGCGGCACAGCCTTTGAGGTTATTGGTACCCTCGCCTTTGCCATATCTGGATTACTAGAGGCTGCAAGAAAAAAACTCGATATCGTCGGCATGGCTATGGTCACATTTCTAGCTGCCTTTGGCGGCGGAACGCTAAGGGACGTTCTATTGGATCGCAGACCTTTCTTTTGGGTAGAAAATGAAATCTGGATTTGGGCGGTTTTAGTGCTCAGCGCATTAGCTTTGCTTTTTGTGCGGACCAGTCACCTTGAGCCAACTCGAAGAGCAACAGCCTGGCCAGATGCAATTGGTTTGGGCATCTTTACAGCCGGAGGAACTCAGATTGCTCTCCAAGCAGGCATGCCAGCAATTGTTGCTGTGATTATGGGTGTCATCACCGCCGTTTTTGGAGGTGTTCTTAGAGATGTTGTGGTGAACGAGATTCCTCGGGCATTTGTGGATCACCAGCCTTATTCAGCAATAGCCTTCGCCGGCGGATGGGTGGTTGTTTTACTTTCAGCGATTGGCGCCAGCGCCTTTGTCTCAGTTGTAGTTGGCGCAGTGGTAATTACTGGACTTAGATTCCTTGCGATCATCTTTAGTTGGCGTTTACCAACCTGGAAGCTGTAACCAGATTTAGCTTCTAGGGGAGCAAATCTAAATAGCTTTTTGCAATCAGCGGCACGTAAGACTGAGCCGTTGCGAACTTGTCACCTTCACCATTAGACGCAGAAGTTACGAAACCTCCCTTTGGCGACAATTGTGCTTTTAGCCAATTGGTGTATCTCGCCAGCGTTGTCTTTCGAGCGCCGAAAGCTTTCAGACCCATGACCGCATAAGCGGTTGCAGTAACGGAAGGCTCACCCAAGAAACCCCAATGGTTTTCCTCGAGATCGGTGGCCAAGAGAAATGACACTGATTTTTTCTCTGCTGCCGATCGGGCTGCATCTTCTTGATCGTTGCCAAAAGTTTGGCGATAGTTAATTGCTTGCAGCGCCAAGCCGGTTGCAGTTGGGGTTGACACAAGCGGATCGGTCTCGCCAAAACCACCGTCAGTGTTTTGAAGCGTCAACATAAATTGCACAACTCTGTTGGCCAGGGTGAATTCTTGATAGCTGTTTAGCCCCATGGCAACCCAGGCGTAATCGACTGAGCCTGCTGTTGCGCCAGATATTTCACCAGTACGAGAGTTTATGGATGCAGCCAAGCGTCGAAAGGCTTCAAATCTGATTGCGTTATTTGGCACATCAAGCACCTCACTGGTGAACAAAAATTTTCCAGCCATGCCTGGTTTTAGTGATTTCGCTTCATCTTGATTGAATAGGTAGCCACGTGAAAGTGTGCCAAAGGGTTGCGTGCGAGTTGAAAGCATGTGTCGAACTGCTGGAAGTTGCCTTACGAGTTCTCTACCGCCAGCTTTTAGTTGCATCATGGCCTCAAGCGTGAGGCTAAAATCTGGAGTGCCAGCAACAAGTCCATCGAGAACTTTTCCTTCAACCATGGACTTGGCTAAGAATGAAACAGTGCTTGGATGTGCAACCGCAGCCTGAGCAGGCTGAGACCCAACTAAGGTAAAAACCATTGATAGCGCAATTGCGCTGGCATAAAACCTCAACCCAAAGCTTGGCTTGGTTGACATTTCAGTCGCCTCTCTAGCGGGTGCATTAGATAGCCTCAGGATATCAGCGAAAACTGAATTACGGGCGATCTTCAATAGAGCATTCCTTGGTTCCGCCCGGAAGACGATGACGGTTCTTGGCCACCCAGGAATAGACAAGTGCAGAAATGGGTGAAAAAAATTTAATAAATCCACCGATGAATTTCCAGCTCAGGTTTTTTTGGTGACTGAACATCCAGGCAACTGCGAGGTGTCCACCGAGCTTTTCTGAACCATCAATCAACCAAACCTGAGCCTGCACCTGATTCAAATTCAGACCAAGAGTCTCAAGATCCAGTTTTTGGTAAGCCGCGTATCGGGGTAGATCCGGTAAACATTTAATTGCCAGCCGCAGGCTGTTTTTACAGAACGCGCAGTCACCGTCGTAAACAAGAAGGGCATCGCGGTTCATAACTTGAGCATAAGGTTATTTTTCGGCTATAAATGCGCCTTTATTGCCCCGAGATGGGTCGCGGCAATAGCCAAATAGGAAGGCACCACCTGCCTATTTGCTCTGTAAATAGGTAGACTTAGAAGCGCAGGGGCTCAAAGATGCATATCTGCACCCCCTAAGTATTCATAAAGTGCCATTGAAAGTTTTTGGCGCGCTCACAATGAGGATGTTCCTATGGCTCAGGCCACCAGAGATGATTTGCGCAACGTTGCAATCGTCGCCCACGTAGACCACGGAAAAACAACCTTGGTCGATGCCATGCTTCGTCAAACAGGTTCCTTCAGCGATCACGCAGCCGTTGGCGAAAGAGTTATGGACTCTGGAGATCTTGAGCGAGAAAAAGGAATTACGATTCTGGCCAAGAACACCGCAATTGCCTATAAAGGCGAGCACTCCGGCGGAAAAGAAATAACCATCAACGTTATTGACACCCCAGGCCACGCAGATTTTGGTGGCGAGGTAGAACGCGGCTTGTCAATGGTTGATGGAGTTGTTCTGCTGGTGGACGCATCTGAAGGTCCGCTACCACAAACTCGATTTGTGCTTCGAAAAGCGCTTGAATCAAAGTTGCCGGTTATTTTGCTAGTCAACAAAACAGATCGTCCTGATGCACGTATTGATGAGGTAGTAGAAGAAACTCATGACCTGCTACTAGGTCTAGCCTCTGATCTTCACGACATCGTTCCTGATCTTGATATTGACGGCATCCTTGAGTTGCCAATCATCTACGCGTCTGGTCGTGCAGGTATTGCATCGCTTACAAAGCCGGCAGATGGCACCATGCCTGAAGGTGAAAACCTTGAGCCACTGTTTGGTGCAATTATGAAATACATTCCCGCTCCAAAGTACGATGACGAGGCGCCATTGCAGGCACACGTGACGAACCTAGATGCGTCACCGTTTCTTGGTCGACTTGCCTTGTTAAGAATTTTTAATGGAACCCTTAGAAAGGGTCAGCAGGTTGCCTGGGTCAGACAAGACGGAACTACGCAGACTGTGAAAATTACAGAGCTACTAAAAACAAAAGCTCTTGAGAGATTCCCAACCGATGAGGCAAACCCGGGAGACATAGTTGCCGTTGCCGGTATTGAAGAGATCACCATCGGCGAAACTTTGGCTGATCCAAACGATGTTCGCCCACTTCCGATGATTACTGTTGATGACCCAGCAATCTCGATGACGATCGGTATCAATACATCGCCAATGGCCGGTCGCGTAAAGGGTGCAAAAGTTACTGCACGCTTGGTAAAGGATCGCCTAGATAAAGAGCTCGTTGGAAACGTTTCAATTAAAGTTCTTCCAACTGAGCGTCCAGATGCTTGGGAAGTTCAAGGGCGCGGCGAGCTTGCCCTAGCAATTTTGGTTGAGCAAATGCGACGCGAGGGCTACGAACTTACAGTTGGTAAACCTCAGGTGGTTACAAAACGAATCGACGGAAAACTTCACGAGCCTTTTGAAGATCTCACGATTGATGTACCCGAGGAGTTCCTGGGTGCAATGACGCAACTTCTAGCAGCGCGCAAAGGCCAGATGACAAACATGGTTGCCAACTCAACCGGTTGGACTCGGATGGAGTTTAGAGTTCCAAGCCGCGGTCTGATTGGTTTCCGAACTGAATTTCTAACTCAAACAAAGGGAACCGGTATCGCCAACGCAATTTCAGCTGGCTACGATGCGTGGGCTGGAGAAATCAGCACTCGTAACAACGGTTCGCTGATTGCCGATCGCGCCGGTGTAGTTACACCGTTTGCCATGATTGGTTTGCAGGAACGAGGCTCATTCTTTGTTCAGCCAACCAGCGAGGTTTATGCCGGAATGGTTGTTGGCGAGAACTCTCGTGCTGACGACATGGAC